>NZ_JACKYY010000002.1:0-120999 GCF_015100075.1 Acidithiobacillus sp. HP-11 | reverse complement strand
GTTTAAACTTGTCTGGCGGCCATAGCGCAGTGGAACCACCCCTTCCCATCCCGAACAGGACCGTGAAACACTGCAGCGCCTATGATAGTTGAGGGCCTCCCTCCGCGAAAGTCGGTCACCGCCAGACACCTATACCTTAGCCCTGCTTCTTTTTGAAGCAGGGCTAACTTTTTGTCAGAATGCCCTTTGGGGTCATGCGTCATTGCCCGCTGCGGAGCCGGATGCCCAGGCCCACTGAAAATTGTATCCCCCCAACCAGCCAGTCACATCCACAACCTCCCCAATAAAATAAAGTCCAGAGACGATTCTGGATTCCATGGTGCTGGAGGAAAGTTCGGCAGTATCTATACCGCCGAGGGTTACCTCAGCTTTACGATACCCCTCTGTGCCACTCGGAAGAATGGACCATTGCCGCAACTTTTGGGCAATAGAAGCCAATTCCAGGTCTGGGTAATTACCCAGAGGCTGATTGTGCCAATAAAGATCGCACATGGTTTGGGCAAGACGGTTGGGCAGTATTTCGGACAATATGCTTTTCAGGAATGATTGCGGTTTTTGTATTTTTAGTTGGCATAAATACGCATAAACATCCAGTTCTGGCAGCAAATCAATCTCAAGAGCTTTACCTTCCTGCCAGAAGGATGAGATCTGCAAAATGGCCGGGCCACTGAGGCCGCGATGGGTGAACAATAACCCGGCACGAAAATGCTGTTTATTGAAACGGGTTTCTGCAGAACTTAAAGACACTCCGGCAAGGCCACTTAATGGTTCATGAGCACGGCCGGTCAAAGTGAGCGGCACCAATCCCGGACGGGTATTTTGTAGGTTATGACCAAACTGTCGCCCCAATTGATAGCCGAAACCACTGGCTCCCAGGCTGGGAATGGACAGCCCGCCGGTGGCTATGACCAGGGATTCTGCACTGAAATCTCCCTGATTACTTTCGATATGAAAAATAACCCCCTCTTTTTTGCAGGAAATGATGTTGCACTGCGTGTGGATATCCACATTGGCTGCTTGGCACTCTCCAGCAAGCATGGCCACAATCTGTTTGGAGGATCCATCACAAAAGAGCTGTCCGGCTTCTTTTTCATGGTAGGCAATCTGGTGTTTTTCAACCAATTCGATGAAGTTTTCCGGGGTGTAGCGCGCCAGAGCAGATTTGGCAAAGTGTTTGTTTGTGCTGAGATAGTTGGCAGCACTTACGGACAGGTTGGTAAAATTACAATGGCCACCGCCCGACATCAGAATTTTTTTGCCGATACGATTGGCATGATCCACAAGAATGACTTTGCGGCCACGCTGTCCTGCTGTAATTGCGCACATCAATCCGGCGGCACCAGCACCAATGATGAATACCTCTGTATGCTCTGACATGATCTTTTGTGGAGTCCTTCAATCGGAAGGTTGACAATACCAACCGGTCGGTTCTAGATTGTGATGACTTATTTTATAACATCGAAGAGGTGAGTATATGGATGTCATTACCGCAGTCCAGCAACGTCGTGCAGCGAAGACCTTTGATCCGCATCATCAGATGTCTGCCGAAACCAAAAGAACGCTTCTGGAGCACGCTTCTTTAGCACCCAGTGCCTACAACATTCAGCATTGGCGGGTTGTGGATGTGCAGGATCCGCAGCTGCGTGCGGCCATTCGTGAACAAGCCTGGGGTCAGGCACAAGTCACCGATGCATCGGCGCTCTTTGTTTTATGTGCAGATTTGGAGGCGTGGCAGGAAGATCCGCAACGTTACTGGGCGACGTCGCCGCAGCCGGTCCAGGATTTTTTATTGCCGAAACTGGATGAATACTATCGCGGAAAACCGGAAATTGCGCGGGATGAAGCCATGCGTACCCTGGGCATTTTTGGAATGACGTTGATGTTGTTGGCCCAGGATCTCGGCTATGATTCCTGTCCGATGGATGGTTTTGATTTTGATGCTGTGGCAAAACTGATCCATTTGCCAGAAAATCATGCGATCGGGTACATGATTGCCGTAGGTAAAGGGACCGAAAATGCCTGGGAAAGAAATCGGGTTGACATCCAGTCCCTGGTAAAAACAGATCATTTTTAGTGATTCAGGGAGTTTACGTACTATAATCCAGTTCCAGTTGATACGGGCAGGAAATTCCTGCAGGAGAGAGGGCAATGCCAGTCAATGAAGGAAGCATGGATCGTCTGATCCGGGTGATTGTGGGGTTGGTGATTATTGTGGTGCTCGCAGTATTCTTGCACGGTGAAAACAAATGGTGGGCAGTGGTTGGATTGGTGCCCCTGATTACTGGAATCACTGGTTTTTGTGGGTTGTATACTTTGCTGGGTATCAAAACCTGCCCGGTAAAAAAGCATTCCTGAGATCAGGATGTATCCTCCTTAGCTCAGTATAAGGTTTAGTGAAAACAGAAGGCACGGTCGTCCCGTGCCTTTGGTTTATCAGGCATGGCAAGGAAAAACGTTGCTGCATAAAAGACGACTGATTTTTATCCTGGGCATGTTAAGCGCCTTTGGCCCGATGTCTATTGATATGTACCTTCCCAGTCTGCCGACGCTGTCCCGCTATTTTACAGCGCCACATCTGGCGGTGCAGTTGACCCTGGCCAGTTTTTTTGTAGGACTTTCTCTGGGGCAGTTGTTTTTTGGGACGCTTTCGGATCGTTTTGGACGCCGCCGACCCCTGTTGCTGGGACTGATACTGTATGTGCTGACTTCGGCTGGCTGTGCTTTATCTCCCTCTATCGGGGTGCTGATCGGTCTACGTTTTGTGCAGGGGCTGGGAGCATGCGCAGGTCTGGTGATTTCCCGGGCCGTGGTGCGTGATTTGTTTTCCCCCAGGGAAGCGCCACATATTTTTGCCGCCATGATTCTAGTGATGGGCCTTGCCCCTATTATCGCGCCGTTGATGGGCGGATACTTGCTGGTCTGGTTGGGATGGCAGAGTATTTTCTGGTTGTTGACAGTATTCGGGCTGTTTATTTTTGGGCTGGTCTATCTGGGATTGCACGAAAGCCATCAACCCACAGCGGAACATTCCCTGGAGGTCAGCAAGGTTTTGCGGCGTTACCATGCGCTCTTGCAGGACAGGCGTTTTATGGCTTTTTCTTTGGTTTATGCCATGTGCTACGGCGGCATGTTTGCGTATATTGCCGGATCACCCTTTGTGTTTATTGATCTTTATAAAGTCCCGGCCAACAGTTTTGGCTGGATATTCGGTGCCAATGCCTTGGGCCTGGTAGTCATGTCACAACTCAACCGAATCCTGCATCGGCGCTACACAGCAGAAGGAATCCTCCAGACGGTGGTGATCATTCAGTTGCTGGCGGGTATCGTATTGTTTATCATTGGTTATTATCCAGAAATCAGCATGTTTGCCATTATGCTGCCGCTGTTCGTCTATGTCGCGAGCATTGGTCTGGTCGGTCCCAATGCCACGGCACTGGCCATGGCCGGGCAAGGCGCTCATGCGGGCGGTGCCTCAGCACTGCTCGGAGCCATGCAGTTCACGGCTGCATCTGTTTCTGCCATGGTTATTGGCAGTATGGTCATGCACAGTGCGTTCCCATTGGGCATTACCATTCTGGGTTGTGCTGCTGTTGCGGTGGTCGGTTTGCGCTACGCCCGTAAGCTGCAAGATCCTGCCCTGCTCATGAAAAGCTGAATGGACTTTTTAGCAGGAACCCGGCCGGCATAACCATGCGTCACTGACCTGACCATTGGCATCAAGACGCACATGCGCCTGTCCCTGTTGTCGCAGACGCTGATCTCCAGCAGCTCCAAAGGGGACCAGTTCTTCAAAATCAAACTGACAAAGCACAATCACTTCATTGCCCTCATGCTCGGGAAGACTGCAGTGACACTGTGCACCTTCCCTGAGTGCCACACCACCCATGCTGGTGAAGCTGGCCAGCAGTTGTTTTTGCTCCAGATAGTCCAATATGCCCGACTGGACGACGGGGTCTTCCCAAATATTCATGTGAGAGCTCCTCAGATGCGCTACAAATGATGGTCTATACTATACAGCGTAGTTCAATGATGACACTGCGTGGTATCGCGCCGTGCCTGAATTCTGAAAAGGGGGCTTTTTGTATTTTTCGACAAAAATCGCACTTTGGGAGAATCGGCAATGATGGCGAGCCCTGCCCTGATAGTCGGGATTTTTGCCGCTGCAGTGTTGCTGGTATTGATGAGTATTCTCTGGATATCGGGTCTGCTCGGCGGACAACACCCCAATCGCAATAAAAACATTCCTTTTGAAAGTGGGCTGGGAGCCAACACCAGTACGCATCCGCGAACCCCCGTTGCTTTTTATCTTCTGGCCGTTTCCTTTCTGGTGTTTGAGCTGGAAGCCGCTTTTCTTTTTGCCTGGGCGGTGGCTTTTCATGCCTTGGGCTGGGGACCGGTTGTGGCTGGACTGGCTTTTATGGTGATCTTGGGTCTGGGCTTGTTTTATGAGTGGCGCATGGGAGGTTTGCAATGGCATTAGCTCCGGGTCCCTTGTCTTTGCTGGTGGGCAAATTTGAAGAAATGCTGGCTTGGAGTCGGGCAGGTTCTCTCTGGCCCCTGAATTTTGGCACTTCCTGCTGTTTTATTGAAATGGTGGCTGCCGTGACGCCCCGCCATGATTTGTCGCGATTTGGTGCAGAGGTGCTGCGCGGCTCGCCCCGGCAGTCGGATGTGCTGATCACTTCAGGGACGATTTTCGTGAAAATGGCGCCCATGATTCTGGAGATATATGAACAAATGCTGGAGCCCAAATGGGTAATTTCCATGGGCTCCTGTTCCAATTCCGGAGGCATGTATGATGTCTACAGCGTAGTCCAGGGTATTGATCGACTGCTGCCTGTAGATATTTATGTGCCGGGTTGTCCACCCCGCCCGGAAGCCCTGATGGACGGTTTGTTATTGTTGCAGCAGAAAATCCGGCGTAATCCTCCCCGGATATTTCAGCGGGAGCTGACTAATGCTTCTGGCTGAGATGCTGCAAAAGCACTTTGCTGCGAGTCCGGTTACCGATGGGCGGGATGGCTGGCCGGATTTTCTGCTGCCTGAAGAGCAGTTGCTGCCGGCCATGCAATTCCTGCATGAACAAATGCAACCGTCTTTTCCGATGTTGCTGGATTTGACGGCCGTGGATGAAGGATCACATGGTGCCGCAGAGGCTGCACAATATACCTTGACCTATCATCTGCACGGACTGGAGGGTTGTGGTGCCCTGCGTTTGCGGGTGACACACGCCGACGCCGAGCTTCCGGTACCGTCGATAACCGGTATTTTTGCCAATGCCAATTGGTATGAACGGGAAGTGTACGATCTGTTTGGTCTGAAGTTCAGTGGTCATCCGGATTTGCGGCGCATTTTACTCCCGCCCCTCTGGGAAGGGCACCCGCTGCGAAAAAGCGAAGCCATCCGCGCCACAGAGCGCCCCGCCTATCGTTTGAGTAAAACCGATTTGCAGGAAGCACTCAAAGCCTACAGCGACGAGGTGTCAGCTCCGGAATCCGGGCAGACGGTACTGAATGTTGGCCCACATCATCCAGGAACCCACGGAATTTTGCGCTTTGTACTGAAAATTTCCGGGGAAAAAATTGCCAGCGTGGACCCCGATATTGGTTATCACCATCGGGGTGTGGAAAAAATAGCCGAAGGACATACGTTCCATAATTTTATTCCCTATACCGACCGGGTGGATTATCTGGGGGGAATCCTGGGTGAGTTTCCCTATGTCCGTGCGGTGGAGATGCTGGCGGATTTGCAATTGCCGGATCGCGCCGAGGGTATCCGGACCTTGTTGGCGGAAATCTGCCGGATATCTTCCCATTTGGTGTGGTTGGGAAGCTATGGAAATGATCTCGGCACCATGGGACCGGCATTTTATGCATTTCGGGATAGAGCGCTGTTGCTCGATCTGATCGAAAAATATACCGGCGGGCGCCTGCATCCACAGTTTTTTCGGATTGGTGGAGTAGCGGCTGACTTGCCGGAGGACTGGCGCGATGATCTGCTGCAAGTCCTCCAGAAAGTAGAGTCCGGTTTGCGGGATACGGAGATACTCACTGTAGGGAATCCCATTTTCCGCGCCCGCACTCAGGGGATTGGGGTGCTGTCAGCGGCGCAGGCGGAAAAGTGGGGCGCATCGGGTATTGTCTTGCGCAGTACGGGCAAAGCCTGGGATATGCGCAAAGCAGCACCCTACGGGCTATACGATGCTCTTGATTTTGAGGTGCCGACCTCCACCGATGGGGATGCTTTAGCCAGAACCCAACTGCATATTGATGAAATTCGCGAAAGTATCGGGATGCTTCGGCAGCTCGCCGACAAAATGCCGGATGGTGCGACTCTGGCTGCTGACGCCCGGTATGCCCTGCCACCCAAAGACCATACCTTGCGGGATATTGAAACGCTGATTCACCATTTCGAGCAGATGGCGGGCGAAATTGGTCCTCCTGCAGGACAGGTACTGAGCATCACCGAGTCAGCGCGCGGCATGCTCGCCTATTACATTGTGGCTGACGGTAGCGCCCACCCATACCGGCTCAGGGTACGGACTCCTTCCTTCCCCCACGTCCAGCTGATTACCGAACTGGGGCGCGATACGGCCCTCCCCGATTTTATTGCCACGATTGGATCCATAGATTATGTCCTCGCCGACCTCGATCGTTGACTTGAATGATGCATCGCTTCTCGCCAGGTTGCAGGATCTGGTGGTGGCGTCACCGGTTCCGGAAGCCGCCATCAGTGAAGTCCTGCAGGTCCTGCAAAAGGCCAGAGGCTACATTGATGAGGATGCATTGCGTCTGGCAGCGTCTTTGACCGGGTTGAGTCCGGTCAAGGTCGAGGAGCTTTGCACCTTTTACAGCCTGGTGTTGCGTGAACCGGTGGGCACCCATGTTCTGCGCATCTGTGACAGCATCGCCTGCCATATGGCCGGGGCTCAGGATATCCTGACCCAGGCCCGCCAGCATTCGGGCGTGGATCTCGGTGAGGTCAGTCGCAGTGGCAAACTGACGGTGATACCGCATGTCTGCATTGGCCTCTGTGATCGGGCCCCCGCCCTGATGGTGGATGACCAGGCGCTGGGACCGGTGGACACCCAGACATTGACCCGGCTTTTGGCACAACTGGAGGCGGATATATGGAAGCCATCCTGAGCCGGCATTTTGCAGATCCCGATCCGGCAGATCTGCGCGCTTACCGGGATGCCGGGGGGTATGTGGGGCTTGCAAGAGCCGTGCAGATGGATCCCGCTGATATTATTGCGGAACTAGAAAAATCCGGGCTTCGGGGTTGTGGTGGTGCGGGCTTTCCGACGGGTCTCAAATGGCGTCTGCGCGGAGTTGATGCTCCTGAACCGCGTTATCTGGTTTGCAATCTGGATGAAACCGAGCCGGGCAGTATCAAGGACCGTGCTCTGCTTTTCGGGGCTCCGCACCATATTCTGGAAGGCATGTTTATTGCGGCTCACGCTCTGGGGGTGCGTTATGCCGTCATTTTTGTACGGGGTGAATATGCAGCAGGTGCCCGTGTTCTGGAAAAAGCACTGCATCAGGCCCGCGAGGCAGGACTCATGCGCTTGCCTGATGGCGATTTGCGCCTGGATATTCATGTTTCTTTGGGACGCTATATTTGTGGCGAAGATTCGGCCATTCTCAATGCCATTGAAGGCAAACGCGCAAATCCGCGTAAAAAACCTCCGCATATCAGTCAACAGGGGCTCTGGCAGCAACCGACCACTGTCAACAACGCCGAAACCATTGCGCATTTGCCGGGTATTTTCGCGCATGGCGCGGACTGGTTTCGCAGTCTGGGCGTCAATGGCGGCGTGGGCAGCAAATTGTACAGTGTCTGTGGCCCTGCGAAACGCCTCGGTGTTTTTGAATTGCCCATGGGAACGACCGCTCAGGAAATACTGTTTGAACATGCTGGAGGTTTGCAGCCAGGGCGCACTTTGCGCGCGGTGTTGCCGGGGGGCTCCTCCACACCCTTTCTGATGCCCGAACACTTCGATACGCCCATGCATTTTGATGCGGTGGCCAAAGTCGGTTCGCGACTGGGTACAGGCGGCTTCATTCTGATGGATGATCGGCAGTGCCCCGTCGATTTTCTGGTGGCGACGACCCGTTTTTTCGCGCGCGAATCGTGTGGATTCTGCACGCCCTGCCGGGAAGGCTTGCCCTATGTGCGCTGGTTGCTGGAGCGGATTGAGGCTGGAGAAGGCAGTGCCGAGGATATTGCGACCCTGCATCAGCTTGGTGGGCAAATTGCCCCCAACAGTTTTTGTGCGTTGGCTCCGGGAGCGCTGATGCCGGTGCTTTCGGGTTTACATGCCTTTGCGGATGATTTTGAGGCACATGTTCGCCTGGGTCATTGTCCATATCGGGGGCCTCAATCATGAAGCATGTATTTTTTCTGGATGGTCAGGAGATTCCCTTCACCCCTGGACAGAATGTGCTGGAGGCAGCTATTGCCGCCGGAAAAGATCAGCAGATCCCCTATTTTTGTTTTCATCCCGCTTTGGGAAGTCTGGGGGCTTGTCGGCAATGTGCCGTGAAAATGTACGCCCATGACAGCAAACACCCACCCCGGATTACCATGGCCTGCCTGCTGCCAGCCAGCGATGGTCTGCAACTGGTTACTCTGGAAGACGACGTGCATACCGAGCATCGGGAAATTATTGAGCTATTGATGACCAACCATCCGCTTGACTGTCCGGTCTGTGATGAGGGTGGACAATGCCATCTTCAGGATATGACGGTGCAGACCGGACATAGTGTGCGCCATTACAGCGGTCCGAAGCGTACCTATCGCAATCAGGACCTCGGTCCTTTGGTGTATCAGGAAATGAATCGCTGCATTACCTGCTATCGCTGCGTGCGTTTTTATCAGGATGCTGCCCAGGGTGAAGATTTCGGAGTGTTCGGCTCCCGCAACCGGGTCAGCTTTGGACGCCTGGAAGATGGTCCGCTGGAAAGTCCATTCAGCGGGAATCTGGTCGAAGTCTGTCCGACGGGCGTATTTACGGACAAGGTTTTTCGTCATGATTATGTCAGGGTTTGGGATTTGCAGCAGGGTCCTTCGGTATGCCCTCATTGTGCAGTGGGTTGTAACACGACTCCCGGAGCGCGTCTGGGAACCTTGCGCCGCATACGAAACCGCATACGGCCGGAAATAAATGGTCACTTCCTCTGTGACCGTGGTCGCTATGCTTTTCCCTACGTGACGGCAAATTCCCGGCCCCTGCAGCCCCGCCTGAAGGGGGAACCCAGCCGTCAGGATGCCGTCTTGCGTCAGCTGGCCAGCCGTCTGGAAGAAGGACGCAGTGGCTTTCTGGGCTCCCCGCGCGAAGATCTGCAAAGTAATCTGGGTCTTTTTGCGTTGGCAGACTGCCTGCATGCGCCTTTTGCTGCGGTCACCAGTTCCTGGGCAGAAGCGCTGGCACAACAATGCCTGGCACTTCCGCAGGCGCCCAGTTTGCAGGAAGTGGCGGCTGCCGACCGCATTGTGGTCATCGGCGATCTGGACAGCATTGCCCCCATGGCGGGTTTTGCCGTACGTCAGGCATTGCGCCAGGGCGCAAGTTTGACGGTGCTGGCCAGCAGCCGGACCGAATTGGCCCAAAAAGGGGATTATCGGCCTTTACGCCCCAGTGCCTTGCGTGATCAGGTTGCCGAATTAGCGGATGATCCCTGTTTGCAGGGGGGACGGTTTCCGGTGCTGTTGGCCACCGCAGAAACCTTGGGCCCATCTGGTTTGTATGCACTGCGCAAAACCTTGGAAAAACTGCCTGCCAACGCCCGGGCCGGTGCTTTTGTCAATCGACCCAATTTGTTTGGGGCCGCTTATTTTGCGGCAGACGGTCATACCGAGCGCCTGCAGCAGGCCTTGCGGCAACGCAAAATCAATCATCTGCTTTGTCTGGGCGCTGATCCCTTGGGGGAGGACTGGGGGGCGGGTACCTGGCGAACGCTCGCTCCAGGTCTGGATGGTCTGAGCTTGCTGGACATGGTTGATTCAGAAACGGCCAGAAGCGCAGAAGCCTTGATACCCGTGGCGGCCTTTCCCGAGCGGGCCGGTTTGTTTGTGAATTATGAAGGCCGGATTCAGGCGTTTTCACCGGTTTATCGCCGCGAGGCGCAGGTACTGCACTCGGCGGTGCATGGCAGCGGCTTTCCCGAGGCGGCCGGAGGCTTGAAACACCCGCTCGGTCCGCCGCCGCCTTTGTTTTGGCTGGGTCGTCTGGCGGAAATGCTGCACTTGCACGAAGCCTGGCAAAAACGGCTGGATTTTTATTTGCATTTTCTGTGTCCTGAACGGCCAGACCCAGAGGGCCCCGGAGTTTTATTGCCAGACACTATTCGTGCCCGCTTTGAAATCGCAGCAGTTCCGGCAACCCGGAAGGTGACGCCCGAGCAATGGGAGCTCGATATTTTTCGCTGGTTTGGTGGGGAAACGCTGGCTGATACCGCAGACGAACTGCATTCTCTGGCTCCGGCCCGGGGTTTGCGGGTGCATCCGGATGTTCAGGCCGTGGCTGCTACCTTGCATGGTCCTTGCGGAGATCTGCAGTTGCCGGTTATTGCCTGCGCAGAAATGGTCCAAGGGGTCATTGCCATTGATCAGGAAGGTTTCGCCGAGCTGGGCTTATATCCTGGTGATCCCGTCGAAGTCAGCTGGGAGCAAAGCCGATGATGCTTTTTCTGATGGCTCTGGGCATGTTGTTTACCACCCTGATTTTGCTGGGTGTGGCGGGTTTTCTGGTTTTTGCAGAGCGGCGGGTTCTGGGTTTTCTGCAGAATCGTCTGGGCCCCAATCGCCTGGGCCCTCTGGGCGTCGGCCAGGCGCTTGCCGATGCCCTCAAGTTGATGAGCAAAGAAAATTTTGTGCCCGATTTTGCCGATCCGGTGCTTTACCGGGCGGCACCGGTTCTGGTGGCCTTCAGCGCTTTGGCCAGCTTTGCCGTGGTACCGCTGGATCATCATTTTTCCTGGGCAGGCAACTGGAATATCGGTTTGTTGTTCATTCTGGCCATGAGTTCTCTGAACGCCTACGGAGTATTTCTGGGGGGCTGGGCTTCGGGCAACAAGTTTTCCCTGCTGGGCGCAGTCCGGGCAGTGGCCCAGTTAGTCAGCTATGAGTTACCCATGGGACTGGCCCTTTTAGGTGTGGTTTTGCTGAGTGGATCGCTGTCCCTCAACGGGATCGTCGCGGCGCAAAATCTGCCCTATATCGTCCTTCAGCCTCTGGGTTTTGTCATTTTTCTGATAGCCGGTGTGGCCGAAACCCACCGCCTTCCCTTTGATTTGCCCGAAGCAGAAAGTGAATTGGTGGCCGGATTTAATACAGAATACGGGGGGATGCGCTTTGGCTATTTCTTCCTGGGAGAGTATCTTGGCCTGACCTTGATCGCAGTGCTGACGGCATTACTTTACCTCGGCGGCTGGCATGGTCCCTGGCTACCTGGATGGATCTGGCTGCTGATCAAGACGGCAGCGGTGATTTTCGTGTTTTTCTGGTTGCGGGCGACCTTGCCCCGACCACGTTATGACCAGTTAATGGCCTTGGGCTGGAAAGTGCTTCTGCCACTGGCCCTGTTCAATGTGCTTGCGACGGCTTTGGCGGCAGCTTTGTGGAGGCTGGCATGAGGGTCTGGCGCAATATCTCCGAACTGGGTGCAGGGCTGTGGACGACCTTGCGTCAGCTGGGCCGAACTTCAACCGTCAGTTATCCTGAGGAGCCTTTGAATTTGCCGCCACGCTGGCGGGGACGGCCCGTACTTACGCGTGATCCCGACGGTGATGAGCGCTGCGTTGCCTGCCAGCTTTGTTCAGCGGTATGTCCGACGCGTTGCATTGAATTGCAAGCCGGGGAGCGCCCTGACACGCGCCGCTATCCCCTGACGTTTCGCATTAATTTTTCCCGGTGCATTTATTGCGGCCTCTGTGAGGAGGCTTGTCCGACGCTGGCCATCCAGCTCCTCGATGAATTTGCTTTCAGTAAAGAACACCACGCTGATTTTATCTACGAAAAAGAGGCGTTGCTCATTGACGGGACGGGTAAGCATCCGCATTACAATTTTTATCGGCATTCCGGAGTGGCGCTGCAAGGCAAGGATAAAGGTGAGGGCATCAACGAAAAAACGCCCGTCAATGTCCGGAGTAATCTGCCATGACAATTTTTCTGATCTTGCTGTTATTGTTGATTATTCTCACAACAGGAGCCGCGTTGCTGGTGGTCCGTGATCCCATGCACGGCGCGGTGAATCTGGGCGTCAGCTTGCTGGCCTTGAGCATTCTATTTCTGGTGCTGGGAGCACCTTTTGTTGCGGCTCTGGAAGTGATGTTGTATGTGGGCGCTATTCTGGTCCTTTTTCTTTTTGCCATCATGTTGTTACGCACTCCGCTGACGATCCGGGAAGAACCGCGCTGGCGCCGGGGTTTTTGGTGGCCAGCGGTGCTGGTGGTTCTGCTGACGGCAGTCCTGATTCTTCTTTTCAGTCGTCGCCCGGATCTGATGGTGCTTATTCAGGAAATAGGCCCAGGCACAGTAGGGCGTGCCCTTTTTGGTCCCTATCTCTGGCTCACGGAGGCTGTGGCGCTGCTGCTCTTTGCTGTGATTGCCGCCGTGCTGGCAATTCATCGGAGGGATGATCATGACGCTTGAACTCGCACTGGTGATTGCCGCATTACTTTTTCTGATTGGAATGGCGTTGATCATTTTGCGCCGCAATCTCATTTTTTTGTTGCTGGGCATTGAGTTGCTCTTTAACGCTGCCATGGTCATTGCTCTGGCCGGAGGTGCCCGCTGGCATTCTGTCACCGGGCAAGTACTGGTGGTGTTCATGATGGCGCTGAGCGGTGCGGCCCTGGCTTTGACCCTGGCTTTGTTGTTGCGCGTCAAACAGGAACTGGGCGGGGATACGGTAGATGACCTGCGGCAGCTTCGGGAGGAAGTCGATGAATGAGTGGCTTTTTCTAATCCCTGGTTTTCCTCTGCTGGGGGCGTTGCTGAATGGCATTTTTGGGGAGCATTTTTTGCCACGGCAAATAGGTCGCATGGCCGCAACCATGCCCTTCCTGTCTACCCTGGTGGTATTTGCAGTCTGGATGACCCACGGTCGCGACCCCAATCTCCATGAACAGGTCTGGACCTGGATTTCGGTAGGTAATTTCCATGCCAATATAGGCTTTCATGTAGATCAAGTGACTTTGGTCATGATCAGTATTGCCTCCTTTGTAGGTTTTCTGATTCATCTGTTTTCCCAGCAATATCTGAACGGCGATTACGGCGAGCGGCGCTACTATTTTTATTTGAACTTATTTGTGGGCGGAATGCTGATTCTCACCATGGCAGATAACCTGCTGCTTCTTTACCTGGGCTGGGAGACGGTCGGCTTATGTTCTTATGCCCTGGTGGCGCACTGGTATCGCAAACAGGAAAATGCCTGGGCCGGGCGCAAGGCATTTGTGGTGACCCGCATTGGGGATACCGCCCTGGCATTGGCAATATTTATCCTGTTTGCCGAATATCACACCCTCAATTACCACACGCTGTTTGCGGCTGTGGCGGCCCGCCCCGATCAGCTGGCCCTCACTATAGCGGGGATTTTGGTGTTGATTGGTGCTGTTGCCAAATCTGCGCAGTTTCCGTTGCATATCTGGTTGCCGGATTCCATGGCCGGTCCCAGTACGGTCTCCGCCCTGATTCATGCGGCTACCATGGTCACTGCTGGCGTGTATTTGTGTATTCGTCTGTACCCTATTTTTGCAGCAGTCCCCGGGATGCTCTGGGTGATCGGGTTGAGCGGGGCTTTTACCGCCCTGTATGCGGCAAGTTGCGGTATTGCTCAGGTGGACATCAAGCGGGTGCTGGCCTACTCCACCATCAGCCAACTGGGCTACATGTTTCTCGGGGTGGGCATTGGTGCTCCTTCGCTCGGCCTTTTCCATCTGCTTGTACATGCCTGTTTCAAGGCGCTGCTCTTTATGGGCGCGGGTGTGGTCATTCTCATCTACAGCGATAATCATGATATTCGCCAGATGGGCGGCCTCAAAAAGCAGCAACCCTTTTTACGCTGGACGTTTCTGGCGGGTATTTTTGCCCTGGCTGCCGTGCCCGTGATTTCGGCCTCTTTTTATAGCAAGGACGCCATTATTGCTACGGCTTTTATCGTTCCCGGTGGTAAGCTGCTCTGGGTGCTGGCATTGCTGGGCGCAGTATTTACGGCGATTTATGCGTTTCGGCTTTATTTTCTGGTGTTTGAAGGCCCGGAAAAGCCGGGCGAGCCCTATCAGATGGGTTGGGGCATGAAAATTCCTCTGGGAATCCTGGCCGTTGCCAGTATTGGTATTGGCTGGCTGCAGTTTCCGCCGGGCTGGCCAGGCCCGAAAATCTGGTTACCCTGGCTGGCTCCAGAGTTGGGCATGCCGCCAGCCCCGTCGGGGGATGTGAATATTTTTCTGCAAGTGGCGGGTTCAGTGGCCACCCTCATTGGTATTGCCATTGCCTACAAAGCCGCACAATGGGAGCGTGAAGGTCGTGGCCTCAGTCGTATAGCCTTTCTTTTCAATGCCTGGTTTTTCGACCGGATTTTTCTACGCATTTTTCCGCCCATCTGGTACGCATTCGCGCATATCCTGGACCGACTGATTGAGCAGGGCGGTTTTCAACTGATGCTGCTCGGCGGGTTGAGAGATGGTTTCGGGCTTGGTAGCCGCGCTCTGGAAGCGGGCGAAAATGGCCTGATCAGTCGCTATGCCAGTGGCATGATTCTGGGTCTGGTGGTGCTGCTCTTCATCGCCTGGGGGTACTTGTTGTGATCCTGATAACGGTGTTGATTGTTCTCCCCTGGGTTGCGGCGCTGTGGCTTTCTGCGCAAAAACAAAGTGGTCAGTACTTTGCCATGAGCATCGCACTGCTCGAATTGTTGTTGGCGTTGATTCAGCGTTTTGCCCCCGGAGCCAGCGGCACTTTAGGACATGCTCTCCATATCCCTTATCTGGGTAGTCTTTGGACCTTGCACGCTGGCCCTCTGGGCAGCACCCTGGCGCTTCTGTGCGCTTTGCTGATTCCGGTGAGTCTGGCTTTTGCCTGGCGCTTACCCGAATTCCGGGCGCTGGCGAGCGCCGTGCTGGTGATGTCTGGAGCTTTGTTCGGGATATTTTTCGCTCAGAATGTCCTGATGTTTTATATTTTTTATGAAATCCTCGCGTTGGCGGGAGCATTCCTGATTTTGCGCAGCGGCCACAAAAGCCGTGCTGCTGCTTTACAGTTTTTGTTGTACACCTTCGTTGGCTCGTTACTTTTTCTGGTCGCACTGGTTGTAGTTTATGTCCTCCACGGTCAGCAGACCGGAATCTACAATTTTTCCATTTTGCAGCTTGCTGACACCCGTATTACCGGGGGTCTCGGTATCTGGCTGTTTTTGGGTATGGTCGCCGGCCTGGCGGTCAAAATGCCACTTTTCCCTTTGCATAGTTGGGCGGGTACTGGCTACGGCAATGCCGCGCCGGCGGGGAGTGTGTTTCTTTCGGGGGCCGCCGTGACAGCGGGTGCCTATGGCCTGATTCATTTTGCTATCCCCATGCTTCCCCAGGCGGCACTGGAGTTTGCCCCGGTCGGCATTATTCTCGGTGCAATCGGGACCCTGTATGGGGCCTTCCTCGCCCTCAATGCTGCCAACCTTCGCCTTTTCGCAGCCTGGGCCAGTGTCAGCCACATGAATCTGGTGGCTCTCGGACTGTTTGCCCTGCAAACGCAGGCCATACATGGCAGTGTGTTTTTGCTGATTGCGCACGGCGTGGTTTCGGCAGGACTGTTCGGCGTAGTCAGCATTATGGAAAGCCGGGGTTTGACGGGAGAATGGTCAGGGCTGGGAGGCTTGTTTCGACGCGCGCCCCGTCTCGGTGCCTGGATGCTTTTTTTCTTTCTGGCAGGAATGGGGCTGCCGGGGCTGGCCAATTTTCCTGGAGAGTTTCTCAGCCTGGCAGGGGCCTTTCGGGTGTTGCCTTGGGCTGCTGGACTGGCGACCTTGGGGATCCTCGCGGGTGTGGTCTATTTTTTACGTGCCTACGAGCGGATCATGCTGGGTCCGCTGAACGCAACCTTGCCGGATAATCTGGTGGATTTGCAGCAGAGCGAGTGGTTGCTGTTCTGGGTGCTGGGACTGCTGACCTTGTGGCTCGGCCTGGATCCCCAGATCATCCTTGCCCATCTGGGTACCTTGCTCTCCATTCATAGTGGAGATGTCATTGCCGGAGGTGGTCATGGCTTATAGTCCAACCTTGCTGCCATTACTCATAGTTGCTGCTGCGGCACTGATTGCTTTTCTCGCAGATGCCCTGCGGCTGGGTCGACTCATGCCCTGGTTAGGCGGAATCAGCAGCATTGCTGCTGCAGCCAGTATTTTCGTCGAACATATGGCTCTGGGAGCTGATCTGTACTGGGATCTCAGCGCCACTCTTCTCGGTGTCTATTTGGGCCTGGCCATGGCGGCGGGACTGTTTTTTATTACCTTTCATCCACTTTCCCGAAAAATGACAGGCAGTTTGGTCGGGCTGTTGCTGACTATGTTGGCAGGTAGTCTGATTTTGGTGAGTGCCCAGAATCTTCTGTTGATGTTTGTTGGCCTGGAGTTACAGGTGTTACCTTTTTTTGCGTTGCTGGCCTGGCCTGGCAGTGGCCGCGCAGCCGTAGAATCCGCCTTTAAATATGCGGTGCTGGCCGGGCTTGCATCGGCCCAGTTTGCCATTGGAATTGCCTTGATTTATCTGGGCGATGGCAGTCTGGCGGTGATTCCGCCAATGGGTGATATGACATCCAATGTATTCGGATTGATGGGCGTGCTGGCCTTACTGGCCGCTTTGAGTTTTGAGATTGCCGCCGCGCCTTTTCATGCCTGGGTAGCAGACATTTATCAAGGCGCGCCAGCGCCATTTCTGATTTTTCTGGGTGGAGTGGCAAAAGTCGCCATTATGGGGGCGCTGATTACCCTGGCGGCGGCAACACCAAAGCTGGAAATACCCATTGCCGTCATTGCGGCAACCAGCATTGTAGTGGGTAACGTCCTGGCTTATCGCGCCGGACATTTGCGAAGAATGTTGGGCTATTCGGCTATTGCTCATGCCGGTTACTTTCTGGCCGCCCTCGCGGTCGGCCCCTTGGGTATCATCGCAGGCGCTATTTATGCCTTGGTGTATGGCTTGATGAACATGGGGACTTTCATGGGCCTGTCGGCGCTGCCGGAAAACAGTATTGCCATCCCCTGGGCGGCATTGCGGGAGCGCCAACCAGTACTGGCCGGGCTTCTGGGCCTGACCTTGCTCTCGCTGGCTGGAATGCCGCCCAGCATAGGTTTTTTTGCCAAATTGCTGGTCATTATCGCCGATGTGCACGACCAGGCCTATTGGTTGGCCATTCTGATTGCTCTCGGTAGCGCCTTTTCTTTTGCTTACTATCTCAGTACCTTGTGGAAACCGTCCGTGCTCAGCAACCCCGATCGTCTGCTGCATCGGCGCAGTTGGGAGACTTTTGCCGCACTGGGCATATTGATCCTGCTATTCGGCTGGTTGCTGGCGCCCTTGGGAATGGTTTGAGAAGTTTGCGTCTTCACCAGCCCGTATATGCCTTGACATGGCCCCGTTTCATCGCTAATCTCCCGCCCCTCAGTGAAAAACCCGAAGCCGGAGTTTTGTGATGAAGACCTATTCTGCCAAGTCTCATGAAGTACAGGGAGACTGGTTCGTCGTAGATGCGACCGATAAAGTGCTGGGCCGTCTTTCTGTAGAGGTGGCTACCCGCCTGCGCGGTAAGCATAAGCCCGAATTTACCCCCCATGCCGACATCGGGGATCATATTATTGTGATCAACGCAGACAAGATTGCGGTGACCGGCAACAAGGCCAAAGACAAGATGTACTATCATCATACCGGCTATGTCGGCAATCTGAAGAGTGCTTCTTTTGAAAAGATGATGGAAACGCATCCAGAGCGGATTATCGAAATTGCCGTCAAGGGAATGCTTCCAAAAAACTCCCTGGGCCGCGCTATGTACCGGAAACTCAAGGTTTACAGTGGTTCCGAGCATCCCCATTCTGCGCAACAGCCTCAGACTTTAGATATTTAAGGTAAGCACTATTATGGAACAATATTACGGCACTGGTCGGCGCAAAAGCGCAACTGCACGGGTTTATTTGCGTCGTGGCTCTGGCAAGATCGTCATCAACAAGCGCAGCCTGGAAGAATACTTTGGTCGCGAGACATCGCGCATGGTAGTCATGCAGCCACTGGAACTGACCGGGCACGGCAGCCAGTTTGACATTCTGGTGAATGTCAGTGGTGGTGGTGCCAGCGGACAGGCTGGTGCCATTCGCCACGGCATCACCCGCGCCCTGATGGTTTATGACGAAACCTTGCGGCGTCCGCTCCGTGGCGCGGGTTTTGTGACCCGCGATGCCCGCGAAGTGGAACGTAAGAAGGTCGGCAAGCATAAGGCGCGGCGTAGTCATCAGTTCTCCAAGCGTTAATAAAACCGCTTCGGATCGGAAAAGCCGCCTAAGGGCGGCTTTTTTGTTGGTTTATGACAGGGGGTTACAGCATGATTCGTGCAGGCATTGTGGGTGGTACCGGCTATACCGGAGTGGAATTGTTACGCTTGTTGCTTCCTCATCCCGAAGTGGAAGTGCAGGTCATCACCTCTCGTGCTGAAGCGGGAGAACGGGTAGATACCCATTTTCCCAATCTGCGGGGCGTGTGTGATCTTTGTTATATCGCCCCCGATCCAGAGACGTTGGCAAAACTCGATGTCGTATTTTTTGCGACGCCCCACGGGGTGGCCATGGATAGTGCCCCGGACCTGCTGGCGCATGATGTGCGCGTCATTGACCTCGGTGCGGATTTTCGGCTGGCCGACGCGGAAGCTTTTGCGCACTGGTATGGCATGGCGCATCGGGCGCCTGAGGCGTTGCGTGCAGCTTGTTATGGACTACCGGAATATTTTCGGGAGCAAATTGCCCAATCACGCCTGATTGCCAATCCCGGATGTTATCCAACCGCAGTCATTCTGGGATTCGCTCCCTTGCTGGAGGCGGGATTACTGCATCAAGACACGCTGATTGCCGATTGCAAATCGGGGGTGAGCGGTGCGGGCCGCGCTGGACGGGTGAACCTGATCGTGCCGGAAGCCGCAGATAGTGTCACTGCCTACGGGGTGAGTGGTCACCGTCATCGTCCCGAAATTGAGGCGACTCTCTCAAAACTGAGCGGGGAGATGATTGAACTACAGTTCACGCCGCACCTGATGCCCATGATACGCGGGATTCATGCCACCTTGTACGGACGCTTGCAGCAACCGTTGAGTGACACCGCCTTGCAAACCTTGTTTGCAGAGCGTTACGCGCAGGAGCCATTTGTTGATGTTCTGCCATTTGGCAGTCATCCGGCAACTCGCTCTGTGCGCGGGGCCAACGTGTGTCGTATTGCCGTTCACCAGCCCCGTCCCGGGCAGGTAGTGGTTCTGTCCGTCATTGATAATCTGGTGAAAGGTGCGGCAGGGCAGGCAGTTCAGAACATGAACCGCCTGTTTGCCTTGCCCGAAACGCTTGGATTGACACAAATTGCTTTGTTGCCATAGTGTTAGGCTATTGTATTCTTAGGATGAGGCTTTAACTGTGGGTCAGTCTATTTTGCTTGCAATTATCGTCACCGGTTTTTTTGTTGAAAAAACAAAATCGTTATCCTGGCAAAGCAGGTGAATACCAAGGGATTGAGCGCGTGGCGCTTTCCTGAAGATGTCGTGGCTTATTTTCAGCCCGAATATTCCATCAGTCAGCAAAAAATCGTTGGAATTGAAGCTCTCGCACGGATGCGCGATGCTTCCGGACAGCTGATCTCCCCACATTCTTTCATTCCATTTTTGGATATGGAGCAACGTCGAGAGCTCAGCCGCCTGATGCTGGTAGCAGGCCTCCAGGTTCTGGAGTTACTGGATGCCCAGGGCATTGTTCTTAATCTGTCGTTCAATGTAGATCCTGATTTTATGGTTGAGCATGATTGTGCGATTTGTTTTAAGGGGACCATGACGAACAGTCCCGTGGCTCCGTCAAGAGTATGTCTTGAGCTTCTGGAAAGTGGCGATTTTCTGAACCGCCATATTGCTAAAGATCGCCTGCAGGCTTTACGGGATACGGGAGTACGCATTGCTCTGGACGATGTCGGTTCGGCTTATTCTTCCCTGCTGCGCATGAAAGAGCTGCCTATCGATAAAATCAAACTGGATCAGGGTTTTATCCGCGACTTGACGGCGCAACCCAAAAATCTGGCTTTTGTGCAGAGTATTCAACTGTTGGCTAACGCTTTGAATGCCGAATTGGTGATAGAAGGCGTCGAAACGCTACCTATTCTGGATGCCATGCGCGCTTTGCATCTGGATTTTATACAGGGTTATGCCATTGCCAGGCCGATGCCTGCCCATGAACTCATCGCCATGGTCATTCAGGGCTATGATTTACCGGAAGGCAGCGCTAAACATCCTGCCAGCTTATTGGGCGCCTATGCAGCACACCTCTTGCGTCGTCCCTTGATGGATGCGTTGCGACGTGGCTGGATTGATGTTTCTGTCACGACGCCTCCGCCCTGCCCATTGATAGCCTTTCTGCGCGAACATGGGGCAACAGAGGATCATCCCATTGTTGCCGCCCATCATCGTTTGGTCAGCGTGAAGCCCGATCCTGACCTGGGTTATCTGGATCAGACCTTGAATCACATCGAAACAGAAATTCAGGAGCTGGTGCGTGAAGCTATTCATCTTGAGCAACGCGAATAAAAAATCGACATGCACCGAACTAAACAGTTCCTTTCGACGATACAGTCTTCTCCGATTTTTTTGTTGCACTTGTTTTTTATCGGAATGGCCGTTTTGTTTATTACCTTGTGGGGCTGGCGCTTCGAAGATTTACGGGCATCCTTGCACAAGGAGTTTCGATATAAAGGTGAGATTGCCTTGCGCAGTATTGCCGATCAATTAGCAGGAAATCTGGACGGTCATTTCCATGACCTGACTTTTTTTCGCCGCTCCTTACTGGAACTCGATCAAAACCCGCTGTTACTCACAACAGAAAAAAAAGCGGCAATGATCGCGTTTCAGAGGACGCATCCTGCAATTGCTGCCATCAACTTGTTGGATGCTCAGGCAAATAAGATCATCTGGTCAAGTGAGGGACAATTACCAACTCCTCTGCTAAAAGCCACGAAATTTACCCAGCTCAAGAGAAACCCCGATTATCTGGTTGGACGTCCCGTGGTTTTGTTGCCGGGTAAAATTTGGGTGATGCCCATGCGCGAACATTTGTTGAATCATCAAGGGCAGGTTGTCGGTTATATCGGATCGCCGTTTCGTCTTTCCCGTCTGAAAAATATCCATACCCCGGAAGATATGGATATTCTGATTAAGGGTGCCGGTCATATCCCAGTGGCTTTTTGGAAAAGTGGGACTTGGCAACTTCCTGCTCCACAGGATCATTGGACGGGTCAGTATCTGCGCGTTGTGGTGCTGGGTTACCCATGGACGGCTTATGTGCGCTGGTCTTCTTTAGCATTTGCTCATAATTTCTGGCGTCAGAATATCTGGCAAAGTATCCCTTTTATAGTTATTTTGCTTTTTTTGCTGATTCTGGATCGCCTTTCCGTGCGCTTTCTGCGTCAGTTGCTCGACTTACGGCAGTACCAGCAAGCGGCACTTCTGACGCAGCAATCTCTTCTGGTTCAGGCAGAACCAAAAGTCATGTATGCGCGTCTGGTACAAACGATTGTTCGTGAAACCAATGCGGTTGCTGCGTTCGTGCTCGTTCCCGATCCGATGACTGAATCTCTGCAAATATCGGCTCTGGGGGCTGATCAAAAGGATTTGCGTGAAAGCTTGCTTACCTGGATAACCGCACTCAATCCAAAAGATCTTCGTAATGGAAGTTTCCTTCCTGAACGGGTGTTTCGTTTGGGCCAGGCAGAAGAAATCAGGTTCCGTGATGAAATGACGGAAAATTCGCCGGCTATGGAAAGACGTCCACAGCTACGACGAATACGGAGTATGATCGCTTACCCGATTATTTTGCAGGACGCAGCGCAGGTGGAAGCTGTGCTGGTGGTTGCCCATGCCAAAACTAAACACTTTAGCCAAGCGCTGAAAGCACTTATCGGGCAGTTGGCAAGTAGTGTGGGGCTAGCTCTCACTCTCTGGAAACGTCATAACGCACTGGCCGATGCGGAAGCCGAAATTCGTAAGGTGGCTTATTACGATAGCCTTACCGGATTGGCGAATCGTCGCCTGCTGAATGAGCGATTAGAAAAGGGGTTGACACGTGCCAGTCAAAATAGTCAATCCATCGCATTAGGTATTCTGGATGTAGATGATTTTAAAGGAGTCAATGATCAATACGGACATGATGCAGGAGATGCTTTACTGGTGATTATCGCCCGAAGGCTGGAAGAGGCGTTGCGTACTTCTGATTGTGTAGCCCGCTGGGGTGGGGATGAGTTTGTGCTTCTCTTCGAAGGATTGGAGAAACGACAGGTATTGGAGGCCGTTCTGCTGCGTTTGGAACGTGTCCTGGAATCTCCGGCCAAATTGTCCCACGACTTGCTGCTACCCGTACGAGTCAGTCTTGGCATTTGTTTTTACAAGGATGCGGGGCTGATAGAAAATCAGGATGCGATGCTCCGTTGTGCCGATCAGGCCTTGTATGCCATCAAGGCGAAGAAATTGGAACGGAGTCAGTTTTGGATGGTTTACGACGCAGATCTTCAGCTACAGCCTGAATCAGAAGCTTTCGGCGACAAGGTAACGTGATAAAAAACCAATAGTTTCCATTTTTGGGCGCATTGCTGTGGTTATTTGGCTACAGGGGGTATTTTTAACCCATTGAAAAATATGGTTGCTGGACTGGCAAGTTTCTTGCTGTGGTATTGGGTTAGTCAGATAGCTATAGGGAATCCCCATGCTTATCTGCAAACGTATATATCTTGATGAGTCTGACGGCTCAAGGAGGCCACATGATAAAGATATGGACGCACCCTCTTCATCGCATACCGCAATTTGTGGCATTTGTAGGCATATTTGCTGGGTTGAGTAGTCCTGCCTGGGCGGATGGTGATTTGTCCCTGGGCGTTGCTGTTCCTGGTTTAAGCGTGTTTTTAGGGAATAACCCCGGTTATTATGCCGCACCTGTTTATGCGCCTCCGCCAGTGTATTACGCGCCGCCACCGCGCCGCGTATATTATGTTCCTGCGCCGCCACCTCCGCCGCCTGTGCGCTATCAATTGCCCGGGTATTATGTGCAGCCGGCGCCCATTCGCTATTACCGGCCCCGTCCTTGGGAGCATCACGGTCCACCGCCATGGGCGGGGCGTTGGCGGCATGATGATGGTCATGATGGCTGGAGGCGTTAGTTTCATCGGCTCAGTGGTCTAGTGAGCCAGAAAAGTACAGGAGTAAGTTGAGTGAAAATGAATGCTGAGGTTTTGGAGCGCGGCTCCAGAAAAAGTGGATGGTTGTTGATCGCATTGTGTGTGGTTGCACTGAGTGGTTGTGCAAACATGAGTCCCACCGGCCAACGGGCACTTAGTGGTGGTGCTATTGGTGCTGCCGGAGGGGCCGTGTTGGGTACGGTTGTTGCTGGCAATCCTGCGGTGGGTGCAGCCGTGGGTGGTGCAGTGGGTGCCGGAGTTGGTGCGGCACTGCCCAACATTGAAAGAACCTTAAACGGGAATTAACCAGAAAACTTCCCCGACGTTATGTACTCAAACCCCGGCATCATTTTATGCCGGGGTTTTTTGTGGGCGCAATCTGCTGTCGCACCAATTTAATGCGTTTGGCACCAAAGTGGTGCATTGCGCGCTTATAATTTTCCTGGGATTGTGGTGTTAAATTTTAAAACATAAAATAAATCATAGTATTATACAAAAACATTGTGCGGGCATGTATTTTGCTTTTTGACAACAGGCTTGATTTTTTTCATACAAACCAGGGAGTCAATATGTCGCACTACAGCACTAAAAACCGCTATTCGTTTTTACGTCGTTCAATTCTCGCCAGCATGCTGATGGGTCTGCCATTGGTCGCCGGTGTGGCGGATGCCAGTCCATTATCTTTGCCGAATCCCCTCAAATTCTGTGCCGGACCATTGGGTCAATTGGATGTGCAAGGCGTAGCCAGCGGCATGGCCTTTTATCAGGATAATCCTCAAGGATTAGCGGGTACCTTGGGAGCTAAACGATTGGGTGCGTCCATTACCAACGGTATGGTAATCATCCAGAAAGAAAATGGTCCTATTCAATTTTACATTCAGGCTGGTGCTTACAGCTTCCCTACACTGGCTGCATCCATTCCTTCGATTACAAGTACAACTAGCAATGCCACGGTTCCGCCAACAACAGTTCAAGGCAATATAAACGATTTTGGAGCCTTGCCGGTTGCTTATTTAAAAATTGCGCCATCCTCTAATTATTCTGTAGAAATCGGAAAATTACCCACCTTGATTGGTGCAGAAGGTGGCTTTACCTACCAGAATATCAACATTGAGCGTGGCCTACTTTGGGATATGGAGCCCATTATCAGCCGTGGTATACAATTTAATGGCAGTGCAGGTCCATTGAGTGCATCGCTTGCCTGGACAGATGGATATTACTCCAATCGATATAATGTACTCAGCGGATTGGTCAGCTACGCCATTAATGGCTCAAATACGGTAAGTATTTATGGGCAAGGTTCCTTGGGTAAATCCCGTCTCAGTTCCAATGATGTAGCTTACAGTGCCCTCGGTAATGAAAGCCAGATTTATGGTGTCGAATATGAATACAGTTCAGGTCCTTGGATGATTGAACCTTATGTCCAGTACATGCATACGCCAAAAGCACCTTTATTGGGCGTGACACATGAGTTTAATAATTATGGCGCTTCTTTGTTGGCTGATTATAGCTTTACCAACACTATTTCATTGGGTGCTCGTGCTGAATACCTGGTCGTTGGTGGCAAGCCTGGTGAAGGGCTTAATGCAAGTGGTGTGGCGTCCTCACTCACTGATCTCCCCGCCGATTCCCACGCCTGGTCCATCACCCTCACGCCAACCTACCAAAGTGGTGGTTTCTTCGCCCGCGCAGAACTTTCTTATGTGACCGCCTCTGCACCTGCCGGACTGGGCTTCTCCGGTGCTAATGGAACTAACACCAATCAACTGCGTGGCATGGTCGAAACCGGCTTCATGTTCTGATCGGTCATTTCATCAAAAGGGAGCCTCGCTGCTGCGGGGCTCTCCATCTAACGTATTTTGAGTTCAGGAGAATCCAAACATGAAACATGCTGCGCAATTATCCAAGTTACTGCTATTGGGGTCCGTCGTGGCTGCCTCGGGCTGTGGTTTATATGAGGTGACACCTTGCCCGGCTGGTCCTGCTCCGGTAGCCCCGGTGGTTTCTGCACCGACACCACCACCGCCGCCTGCACCTATCGCTCCGGTAGAGCGTACGGTGCTGGAAAGTAAGCCCATCACCATTACCGGTATCAATTTCAAAACCGGTTCTGCGCAGTTGATGGGGTCGGATATTGGCGTCCTCGATAAAGTGGCCGGTTTCGCCAAAATGCACCCGGATGCTACTCTGCATATTAACGGTTATTGCAGTAAAACAGGAAGTTATGCCTATAACTACAAGCTGTCCAAAGCGCGTGCGGGCAGTGTTGCCGGTTATCTCGAAAAGCGGGGTGTTGCTGCGGATCATATGACGGTCAAAGGCCACTCCTATGAAGATCCCATTGCTACCAACACGACTCCGGCTGGTCGTTTCAAAAACCAGCGGGTTGAAATCAATTCCAGTGTCATGGTGCGTACTACCGTCAAATAAAGTTGTATGACGGCCGTTTGCGCTTTTTTGTGATGACCCGCTTGGTCTTTATCAAGCGGGTTTTTTAAGGATACGGCATTGGAATGCCCCACGCCATATCCACTACTCTTGACGCTTTGCAGTAGCCTAGGCCATCATCTCCATGACTTTGGCTGAATTTTCACTACGACCACGTCTGCGGACGCGGTCCATTATTTTGTCTGGGAGGACCATGGACGCCACGGACCAGAAGCGCCTGTTGCGTGAAATGCTTTTTGCCCGCCGCTTTGAAGAACGCTGCGCGGAGGCTTATCACGAACGTCAGATTGGCGGTTTTTTACACCTTTATCCGGGTGAGGAAGCCTGCGCGATTGGCGTTTTGGAGAAGGCCCAAACGGGTTCTGATTATGTGGTGACCGGGTATCGGGACCACATTCATGCCATCAAATCCGGCATGGATCCCAAAGCGCTGATGGCCGAGCTTTTCGGTAAGGAAGCCGGTTGCTCCAAGGGCCGGGGTGGTTCCATGCACTTGTTCGACCCAGACGTGCATTTCATGGGCGGTTACGCGCTGGTTGGCGGGCCCTTCCCGCTGGCAGCCGGCTTTGCCAAGGCGATCCAGTTGCGTGGTGGTCAGGAAATCTCCATCTGTTTTCTGGGGGATGGCGCCAACAACCAGGGGACCTTCCATGAGACCATGAATATGGCAAGCCTGTGGAACCTGCCGGTGCTGTTTATCTGTGAAAACAACCTGTATGGCATTGGTACGGCCATTGAGCGTTCGACGGTGGAAATCAACCAGTACAAACGTGTGGCACCTTACGGCATCGAAGCAGCGCAATGTGATGGGCAAGACATTGATATTGTCATGTCTCACGCTGAAAAAGCCGTAAATTATGTGCGCGAACAACGCAAGCCCTATTTCCTGGAACTCATGACCTATCGTTTGCGCGGCCATTCCATGTCTGACTCTGGTGCCTATCGCAGCAAGGAAGAAGTGGAAGAATGGGCGCAGCGCGACCCCATCGGCATTTACAAGCGCCGTCTGGTAGAAGCTGGCGTGGTGACTGAAGATGAATTCCATGCCATGGACAAGGCGGTTCAGGACGAAATCGAGAACGAAGTGGTGCGTTACGCTAATGAATGCCCGGAACCGCGCGTCGAGGATGTAGCGCGTTACGTCTATACCGAAGGAGGTAACAACCATGGCTGAGTTAATGTATTGGCAGGGAATTCTGCGTGCCCACGATGAAGAAATGGCACGTGACCCGCTGGTATTTGCCATGGGTGAGGATATTGGTGTCGCTGGCGGTACCTACAAGGCGACTTCAGGACTTTTCGCCAAATATGGTGAACAGCGGGTTGTTGACACCCCTATTTCCGAAAACAGCTACACCGGCATTGGTGTGGGTGCCGCCATGGTTGGTGCCCGCCCCATCGTTGAAATCATGAGCGTGAATTTTGCCTGGCTGGCTATGGATCAGCTCATGAATAACGCGGCGAAAATTCATTACATGTCGGGTGGACGGATTCGTTGTCCCTTTGTCATGCGCGTTCCCGGTGGCACGGCGCATCAGCTGGGTGCCCAGCATTCGGCGCGTATGGAAAAAGTATTCATGGGAATTTCCGGCCTGCGCGTGGTGACTCCGGCTACCCCCCGGGATGCTTATGGCTTGCTGAAAAGTGCCGTACGCTCAGATGATCCGGTGGTGATTATCGAACATGAAAGCATGTATAACCTCAAGGGCGAAGTGCCGGACGAGGAGTTTTTCACCCCGCTGGAAGGTGTGGAAATCATGCGTTCGGGTAAGGATGTCAGCATTTTTGCCTACAACATCAGTGTGCACTGGGCATTGGACGCGGCCAAAAAACTGGCCAGCGAGTATGGTATTGATGCTGAAGTGATTGATTTAAGGGCCTTGAAACCTTTGGATCGTGCCGGAATTGCTGCCAGCGTGCGCAAAACCCATCATGCCATCATCGTGGAAGAAGACGAAGCTCCGGTCGGTGTTGGTTCGGAAGTCATGGCCATCATCAATGAAGAATGCTTTTTTGATCTGGATGCGGCACCAGTGCGTGTGCATGCCCTGGATATTCCCATTCCCTACAATCATCGTCTGGAAAAGGCGGCGATTCCCAATGCCGGGGATGTGATTGCTGCGGTAAGGAAGATGTTTGGCCGCTAAGGCCGCACTTCTCTCGATATGTTTTGATCTACAGAAACTCAATAGGGTGAAAAATGGCTGAACCTTACGTCATCAAGATGCCGCAACTGACCGATACTATGACGGAAGGTGTGGTCGTTTCCTGGGAAAAACCCATTGGCGCCCGGGTCGAACGCGGCGATGTGGTGGCGACCATCGAAACGGACAAGGCGATCATGGATGTGGAAGTGTTCCGCTCCGGTTATCTGGCGGGTCCTTTGGCGGCGGTGGATAGTGTCATGCCGGTTGGTGCGACCATGGCCTATCTGACGGAAACGCCGGATGAGGCCGTATCCCCGGTTCAGGATGCCCCAGTCCAAAGTGCGCCTGCCCTTGCTTCAGAACCGACAACACCGACAGAATCTGAAGCGCCTTCGGGTTATGCCATCAAAATGCCACAGCTTTCCGATACAATGACCGAAGGCGTGCTGGTGTCCTGGGAAAAATCTCTGGGCGATAAAATCCAGCGTGGCGATGTGGTGGCGACCATTGAAACCGACAAGGCCATCATGGATGTGGAAGTATTTCGTGAAGGCTATCTTTCCGGTCCGCGAGTTGCGGTGGATGCGGTGGTACCCGTGGGTGATCCGATTGCCTGGTTGGTAGAAACTGCGGATCAGGTGCGCGAAGCCGGCACTGTTTCGGGATCACGACCGGAGGTGTCGGCCGCTGCGGTGGGCAAGACTCACGGCGCTTCCACAGTCTCCGCTCAAGCGCCTGTTGCTCAGCCTTTGTCAGCCCGGGTGCCTGGAGCGCAACCTGCGCCGCGCCCTCAGCAGGGGGCGGCAAGTCCCTTTGCCCGGCAGTTGGCCGGGCAGCAGGGCGTGGACCTCAATCATCTGCAGGGTAGTGGGCCAGCAGGAGTCATTGTTGCCGCAGATGTCATTGCTGTGACTGGTCGTGCTGCCCCCGCCACGACAGGCGCCCGAGTTTCTGAACCTGCCGTGCCCGGAGAAGGGCGGGCGATGAGCGCCATTGAAAAGGCCATCAGTCAGGCCATGGTGGCCTCCCTGAGTATTCCGGTATTTCACGTCACCGTGAAGGCCAAACCCGAAGCTCTGATGCGCGCTGCCAAAGCGCACAAAGTGTCGCTGACCGTGGCTATCGCCAAGGCCGCATCCCAGGCGTTGGCCAAACATCCCCTGGTGAATGCCGCTTATCAGCCGACGGACAAAATCGTGGAGCGCGCCCAGCATGATATTGGCATCGCCGCGACGACGGAAGACGGCGGGTTGGTTGTTCCGGTGTTGCGTGCGGTGGAGGGCAAGGATCTGGCGCTACTCCAGAGTGAATGGACGCCGCTGGTGGAAAAAGCGCGTAAGCGGCGCTTGAGTCCTCCCGAATATACGCATCCCACCTTCACCATTTCGAACATGGGGATGTATGGCATCACCCAGTTTGATGCCATTGTCACGCCGGGGACCGCCGCCATTATTGCCATTGCCGGTAATAGTCCGGAAGGTATGCCCATTACCATCACGGCAGATCATCGGGTGGTCAATGGTGCCGAAGCCGCGCTCTTTCTGAAAGATCTCAAAAAAGCCATTGAACATCCGGAGGGCTGGCTGGGGACTGCTGCCGCGCCCATTCCCGAAGGCGATTATGATGTTCAGGTGCTGGTTATTGGCGCCGGGCCGGGCGGTGAGGATTGCGCCCGGGAACTCGTCGAAAACGGTGTCAAGGTAGCCATGGTCAATAATGCCCCCTATCCCGGCGGTGAATGCCTGTGGCGTGGCTGCATTCCCTCCAAAGCCTGGCGGGCTGCAGCAGACCGGATTCGGGATCGGGAACATGATGCGGCCATGGGACTGCAAATGGGGACGCCGAAGCTAGACTGGGCGCAACTGGAAAAACATCGTCGGGGCATCTTGCAGACACGCGGAGAAATGGCCCTGAAAACCGACCAGGGCATGAAAATTCAGGTGCTTGAAGGCAAGGCGCGATTTACCGGTGAACACAGCGTCGAAATCAGCGGTAAAGACGCGCGCAGTCTCAGTTTCGGTGCTTGCGTCATCGCTACCGGCGCTCCCGCCTTTGTGCCGCCTATTCCCGGCGTTCAGGAAGCCTTGAAAAGTGGTGCTGCGGTAACCTCGGATACCGTTTGGGATCTCGCCCAACCCCCCAAGCGGCTTTGCGTCATTGGCGCGGGTGCCATTGGTATGGAAATGGCGCAGATGTTCCATGATTTTGGCGCCGAGGTGCTGGTGCTGGAGGCGCTGCCGCGACCGGTGGCGGAAATGGAAAAAGAAGTTTCCGAGCAGTTGATGAAGGCACTGGCGCACAACAGTCCGCGTCTGCAGGTTCTGACTGACGTCAAGGTGCAGGAAGTTTCCGGTAAGCCCGGAGCCCTGGATATCTGTTATCAGTTCAGTGAAGAAGTTACCCATCATTCCTGTGACCTGCTGCTGGTGGCTACCGGCAAACGTCCTGATACCAGCGCGCTGAACTTGGCCTCAGCAGGCGTGACTCTTGCCGAGCGGGGCGCGATTGCGGCGAGCAGCACAGGTCAGACCAGCGTGGCGCATATTTATGCGGTAGGAGATGTGGTGGGCGGTTACATGTTGGCGCACACGGCGGGTCAGCAGGGCCGGGTAGCTGCTGCCAACCTGCTCGGGCATACCGCTCAATATGATGCGGCCAAAGATAGTGGTGTGACTTTTACCCGGCCACAGTGCGCCTTCGTTGGACTGTCCATGGAGCAGGCCAAGGCCGCAGGTATGGATGTGGCCGAGGTCAAGGTGCCCATGAGTATTGATGCCAAGGCCATGATGACCGGTGAAACCGATGGTCTCATCAAAATGGTGGCCGACAAGGTCAGCCACCGCATTGTTGGCGTCCACTTCCTGGCCGATCACGCCGATCTGCTGGTGGGTGAAGCCGTCATGATGGTCAGTGCCGGGTTGACACTGGAACAGGTAGCCGAGGCTATTCATCCCCATCCCACCCAGACTGAGTTGTTCGGAGAAATGGCCAGGCGTCTGCTGTCGCGTTTGCGGCGCTCGGCACGGGCAGCAGGCTGACAACTTGGCCAAGCCGGATGTTGAGGAATCGCAGCCAGCAGTAATTATCAGTGGGGTGCGCGCACGCATCCTGCGCTTTTACGAAAGATTCCTCGACCTCATCGTGGTGGTGCTGATATTTGTCATGCTGATCACCTTGCTGGCCTCCGTGGTGGGGGTGGTCTGGGACGTGTACGAAACCATCCTGTCCTTTCGGGAAGAAGCGGCCATTCAGGGCCTGGTGGCTGATGTGCTGTCGGTATTTGTGCTCATTGAACTGTTCCGGACATTTACCGATTACCTGGAGTTTCACCGCATTCGCTTGCGGGTGCTGTCGGAAGTCGCCATTGTTTTTGTCTTGCGGGAATTGTTTATCGGTCTTTATGCCCATCGTCTCGGACCCATGGATCTGATCGCAACGGCAGTGCTGCTTGCGGTACTGATCGGTGCCCGGATTGCCGCTGTTCAGTATGCTCCGAAAAATCCCGAAAGAGACTGAAACGGTTATATCCGTCCCGAAAAATGTCCGGACAACTTGACGCTGCCCCGAAAAAGCGAGCAAAATGGTCGGGTATCCACTGAACAACGCGCTGCAGCGCATGGAGTTAAGCACAATGAGCACAGCAACTGAAACAATGACCAATCTGGATTCCATTCCTCCGGTAATGACCCTGACGCAAAACGCGGCGGATAAAATTACCTCTCTGATTGAAGAAGAAGGCTCTGAAGACCTCAAGCTGCGAGTTTTTGTGACGGGCGGCGGTTGTTCCGGTTTTCAGTATGGTTTTACTTTTGATGAGAATATGAATGAGGGTGATACGGAAGTGCATCAGTTTGGTGTCAGCCTCCTGATTGATCCCATGAGTTACCAATATCTGGTTGGCGCTGAAATTGATTACAGCGAAGGCCTGGAAGGTGCCCAGTTCGTGATCAAGAACCCGAATGCGACCACCACCTGTGGTTGCGGATCTTCTTTCTCTGCCTGATTTTTGTAGAGATAAGAATTTCTCCAGGGGAGGCTCATGGCCTCCCTTTTATTTTTCCAGCGCGTTATGATGACTCTCAGGCTCTTGCTGTCCTGATCAGGACAGCAACTGTGCGTGGGTTGTTGCCCAGTGACAGTTGGATTCATTACTGACCAGAATAACAAGGAGTTCGGCATGGCGGATACGAACGTGGCTCCCGGTCTGGAAGGCGTGGCGGCAACGCACTCCAGTATTTCTCACATAGATGGTGCGGCTGGCTTGCTGAGTTATCGTGGCTACGCTATTGATGACCTGGTAGCCCATAGTAGTTTTGAAGAAGTGGCCCTGCTTCTGCTGGATGGCGCACTTCCGGATGATGCAGATCTCAAAGCTTTTGATGAAGGGCTGCGCAGTCATCGGCAAGTCAAATATAATGTCCGGGAAATCATGAAATTCATGCCGGTAACCGGGCATCCCATGGATATGCTGCATTGCGCCGTGGCGAGTCTGGGGATGTTTTATCCGCAGCAGGAGCTGTCCGATGCTGAGCGCGAAAACACCCCGCATCTGGATGCCATGGCAATGCGCATCATCGCCCGGATGCCCACCATCGTCGCCATGTGGGAGCAGATGCGTTTCGGCAATGATCCCATCGTGCCGCGTACGGATCTGAATCATGCCGCCAATTTTCTGTATATGATTTCCGGTAAGGAGCCCAATCCGGCACTGGCGAAAATCCTCGACACCTGTCTGATTCTGCACGCCGAACATACCATCAATGCCAGTACCTTTGCGGTGCTGGTTACCGGTTCTACGCTCACCAATCCCTACCATGTGATTGGCAGTGCGATTGGCACGCTGGCGGGTCCCTTGCACGGTGGTGCCAATCAGAAGGTGGTTGAGATGTTGGAGGAAATTGGCAGTGTGGCCAAGGTGGGTGCCTATCTGGACGCCAAAATGGCCAATAAGGAAAAAATCTGGGGCTTTGGTCACCGGGTGTATAAGACCCGGGATCCTCGCGCGGCGATTTTGAAAGAGATGATGGAGAAACTGGCCAGCAACGGGCATTTGCGGCATAGCCAGCTTTTTGAAATTGCCATTGAGGTCGAAAAACAGGCGACTGATCGCCTCGGCCCCAAGGGCATTCACGCCAATGTCGATTTTTATTCTGGTGTTCTTTACCACGAAATGGGAATCAAGGCTGATTTGTTTACGCCCATATTTGCCATGGCGCGCTCGGCAGGTTGGCTGGCACACTGGCGGGAACAGCTGGCAGACAACCGGATATTTCGTCCCACCCAGGTTTACAATGGTGCAAGCCCAAGGGCTTATGTAGCGCTGGACAAAAGGAATCAGGCACAGGCATGACAGAAGTTTTACAAAATATTCCCTTCCTCGCTACGGAACGTACCGAGGCCTTGCTGGATATTGAGCGGCATCTGATAGCGGGTCAGTCGGCCATCGAACGATGGTTTCGAGGTCAGTTTCAAAAAACCCCGGCGCCCTTTTACGCGTCTGTCGATTTGCGCAACTCCGGGTTCAAGTTGGCACCGGTGGATACCAATCTGTTTTCGGCAGGTTTCAACAATCTGAACCCTGAATTTTCATCGCTCTATGTATCGGCCATTCAGCACTATCTGAACCAGCATCATCCGGGCCTGGAGCGCGTGCTGCTCATTCCCGAAAATCATACCCGCAACCTGTTTTATCTGGAAAATGTGGCCAGATTGCGAGAGCTTCTGGAAATGTCCGGACTTGAAGTGCGGGTGGGTTCGCTCTTGCTGGAAGAGCGCACAGCTTATGATTTACCTTCGGGTAATTCCCTGCTTTTGGAGCCAATTTTTCGTGAAGGTGGACGCTTAAAGGCCGCAGGATTTGATCCCCAGCTGATTTTGCTCAATAACGATCTTTCCGGCGGTGTTCCGGAAATTCTGGAGAATCTCGAACAGCCCATATCACCGCCTCTGGCGGCGGGCTGGCGCTCGCGGCGGAAGTCCCAGCACTTTGCCCATTATCGTGCCGCTGCGCATGAGCTGGCGGAAGTGATTGATATCGACCCCTGGTTGATTGATCCGTTTTTCCGGCGTTGTCAGGGTATTGATTTCATGCGTGCCGAAGGCCGTGATTGCCTGGTCGCCAATGTGGATGCGGTTCTGGAGCTGACCCGCGAGCGCTACGCCCACTATGGGATTACCCAGCGTCCGTTTGTGATTGTCAAAGCCGACGCGGGCACCTACGGAATGGGCATCATGACGGCTTACTCCGGTGAAGAGTTCATGGATCTCAATCGCAAGGAACGCACGCGCATGGCTAAAAGTAAGGAAGGTCTGCCAGTGAGTGACGTGTTTATTCAGGAAGGGGTGTATACCTTTGAGCAGACCGCCGAGGAGGCGGTGGCTGAGCCGGTAGTTTATATGGTGGGTCAGCAGGTGCTGGGTGGCTTTTACCGGGTGCATACCGGACGGGGGCGCGATGAAAACCTGAATGCCCCCGGCGCGCATTTTGAGCCCATGGCCTTTGGTGAGCCTTGCATACTGCCTTGCCGGAAATCGCCGCCCGATGCCCCGGTAAACCGTTACTATGCCTATGGCGTCATTGCCCGCCTGACCCTGGTGGCGGCGGCCCGGGAAATGGCCGATTGGCGTCGACAGCAAATCCGGAGTGTTGAGTGATGGCCCCGTTGAAAGCAGCCATTCTCATGGATCCCATAGCCGGGATCAAACCCGCCAAAGACAGCACTTTCGCCATGCTCCTGGCGGCGCAGGCACGGGGGCACCAGTGCTGGGTGTTTGGCCTGCCTGATTTGTTCATGCGCGATGGCAAGGTCTGGGCACGCCTGCAGGCGGTGACGGTGCAGGATGAAAGTACCGACTTCGCGACGCTGGCTGCCGTTGAAGAGCGGCCCCTGGCAGATATGGACGTGGTACTGATGCGCAAGGATCCTCCGGTAGATCTGGAATATCTGACCGCCTGCTATCTGCTGGAACATGCCGGAACCTGGGTGGTGAACAACCCGGTGAGTCTGCGTAATGCCAATGAAAAACTCTATGCCTTGCATTTCCCCGAGTTTCTCCCGCCCTTTCTGGTCAGTCGTGATCTGGGTGACCTGCGCGCTTTTCTGGCCGAGCATGGCGAGGTGGTGGTCAAACCCCTTTCTGCGCGGGGGGGCGAAGGGGTATTTTACCTGCACCAGCAAGACCGCAATGTGGGCAGCATCCTCGAAACCGTAACGGCCTGGGGACAGCGTTATGTCATGGCCCAGCGCTATATTCCGGCCATACGCGAAGGCGACAAGCGCATTATTCTGGTGGACGGCGTGGCGGTGCCCGGTGCCATGTTGCGGGTACCTTCTGAAAAAGACTTTCGCGGCAATCTGGTAGCAGGGGCTACAGCCGTAGCCGCAGAGCTGAGTGCGCGGGATCAGGATATTTGTGCGGCAATAGGGCCAGCTCTCCGTGCTGCAGGATTACTTTTTGTCGGGCTGGATGTGATTGGCGGCTATGTGACTGAAATCAACGTCACCAGTCCCACCGGGGTGCGGGAGATTCGTCGCTTTTTTGCTGTGGATGCCGCCGAGCTGCTCTGGCAGCGTCTGGAGCAAGGGCAGTAATGGCCGCGCTGGCACAGTCGGGAATGCAATCTGCCGTTTTTCATCGAAAACCCGTATGATAGGCAGTATGACGAATTTCTCTTCACTTAAAAATCATCTGCTCATTGCCATGCCGGCGCTTCATGACGGTATTTTTGACCGGACGGTGATTGTGGTTTGTGAGCATAGCCCCGACGGTGCCATGGGCGTGGTCATCAATCGTCTTGTTGATATCAACATGTCCGAAGCTCTCAAGGCTGTAGATATCCAGCCTTCCGAAGAAATGATTCATCGCCCGGTGTATTGGGGGGGGCCGGTGCAGCCGCAACACGGTTTCATATTGCATTCGCCCAAGGGTGAATGGCTTTCCAGTCTCGAGGTGAACGAGGACCTGGCATTGACCAGCTCTCCCGATATTTTGCAAGCCATCGCCCAGCATGAGGAACCGCAACGATATTTGCTGGCTTTGGGCTATGCCGGTTGGGGTGCACAGCAACTGGAAGAAGAGCTGAAAGAAAATTCCTGGTTGCACGGCCCGCTGGATATGCAGGTCATGTTTGAGTTGCCCGCCAGTGAACGCTGGCAGGCCGCCGCGCGCTCCCTCGGCGTGGATATGCGCCTGCTCAGTGGGGCGGCGGGCCATGCCTGAGGGCTCCGGGCCGCTTCTGGGGGTTGATTTCGGGGAGCGACGTATTGGTATTGCCGTGTTGGGCGAATCCGGTTGGGCGCCGCAGGGCGTGGCTACCCTGCGCAATGGCGAGAGCGGCCCGGATTGGGAGAGCTTTGCGCGCATCCTCAAGGACTGGCGACCGCGCGCGATAGTTCTGGGTTTGCCCCTGAACATGGACGATAGTGAAGGCTTGATGGTGCGCCGGGTGCGCAATTTTGCCAAGAGTCTGCAGTGCCGTTTCCCCCTGCCGGTGCACTGGGTTGACGAACGCCTCAGCAGCCACGCTGCCGAATGGATGCTGAAAGAACGGGCGCTTTCGGCGAAGCGCCGCGCCGGGCTTTTGGATCAGGCCGCTGCCTGTGAAATTCTCCAGACTTTTCAGGATGTCGGAGCCATGCAATGAATGCAGACTGGGATGTGACAACACTGCTGGAAGGCATGGTTCGGGATTTGCGCCCGCGTGTGGACCCGGAGCAGACCGCCATGATTGGTATATTTACGGGTGGTGTCTGGATAGCCCAGGCGCTGCACCGCGCTTTGGGGCTGAAAACGGCGCTGGGGCAGCTGGATATTTCTTTTTATCGGGATGATTTCAGTCAGATTGGTCTGCACCCGCAGGTGCGGGCGTCGGATATTCCCTTTGCTGTGGACGGTCGCTCCATCATTCTGGTGGATGACGTGCTCTATACGGGGCGTACCATCCGCGCCGCCATGAACGAAATATTTGATTATGGCCGACCGGCTAGCATCCTCCTGGCCGTACTGGTAGATCGCGGTGGGCACGAAGTCCCGGTGGCGGCCGACATCGCTGCCCTGCGCCTCAACGCGGCGGCGGGTGGACAAATCAAACTCCGGGGGCCCGATCCGCTGCGTCTGGAATTGCTGACATCGCCAAGGACAGCTTCATGAGTCTTTCTACTTTCCGTTTTGGTGATGGTAATCCGCAATATGATGCCCAGGGTCGTCTCCGCCATCTGCTCAACACCGAAGGGCTGCGTGAACCCGAAATGCTGCAGATTCTGGATACGGCCGAATCCTTCCTCAGCATCGCGCAGCGCAGTGTCAAAAAAACCCCGACGCTCCGGGGCAAAACCATCGTCAATCTGTTTTTTGAGAACAGCACACGCACGCGGAGCACCTTTGAGCTGGCCGCCAAACGCCTCTCCGCCGATGTTTTGAATATTGCGGTCAGTACCAGCAGTGCCAGTAAGGGCGAATCTCTGATCGACACGGTGGATAATCTGATGGCCATGCAGGTGGATGGTTTTGTGATTCGCCATCCGGAAGCTGGAGCCGCGCATCTGATCGCCCGGCATCTGGGAGACTCGGCGCTGGTGATCAATGCAGGTGATGGCCAGCATGCCCATCCGACCCAGGCCTTGCTGGACGTATTCACGATTCGGCGTCTGGCCGGCCCCATTGAAGACCGGGTCGTGGCTATTGTGGGTGATGTGCTGCATTCGCGGGTGGCGCGTTCCCAGATTCATGCCTTGTCGATTCTCGGTTGCCCGGAAATCCGGGTCATCGGACCACAAACCCTGGTTCCCAAAGAACTCTCCGCGCTGGGGGTGCATGTCTACCACGACCTGCAGGCAGGATTGCGCGGTGTCGATGTCATTTGTGCCCTGCGATTGCAGAAGGAACGCATGGAATCCCATCGTCTGCCCAGTCTGGATGAATTCCATCGCCGCTTTGGCCTTACTCCGGAGCGCTTACAGTGGGCGCAGCCTGATGCGCTAGTCCTGCATCCGGGGCCTATGAATCGCGGCGTGGAAATTGCGTCGGAAGTGGCGGACGGTCATCAGGCCGTGATTTTGCAACAGGTTGCACACGGTCTCGCCGTGCGTATGGCGGTATTGACGCTCCTGGCGGGTGCTGCGGGCGGAGGCGAAAACCATGCGTAGAATCATCCGCAATGTCCGCGTCATGGATCCCGGCGATGGTTTTGATGCGATTACCGACCTGGCCATTGCCGCTGGAAAAATCGCTATTCGGGGTGCTGTTGCTGAGGATTTTCGGGCGGATGAAATTCTCGATGGTACTGGCCTAGTAGCTTGCCCGGGGCTTATCGAAAGCAGCCTACAGGCGCATAGTCCCGGTCATGGACGCGATGGCGATCTGACCAGCGAGTTGCAGGCCGCCGTGGCGGGTGGGGTGACGCAGGTCGTGTTGCGTCCGGATACCCAGCCCGTTGCCGATACCCCTGCCGTCCTCCGGGAGCAGCAACTGTTGGCTGGAAAGCTGGCTCTGGCGCGGGTGCAGGTCAGCGCGGCCCTGACAACGGGCTTGCAGGGGCAAGCCTTAAGTGAAATGACGGCACTTATGGACGCCGGGGCGCGGGTGTTCAGTCAGGCCAAGCAGCCTGTCCATAGCGCCGCCCTGCTGCGTCTGGCCCTGAGCTACGCGGCTGATTTGGGACTGCCGGTAATGCTCCATCCCGAAGACCCCGAACTGGCCGCCCATGGCGTGATGAACGAAAGCGGGTTGAGCCTGCGGCTGGGCCTTCCGGGGCGCACGGCCGTGGCTGAACAGGTGGGCATCCAGCGGGATATAGCCATTGCGGCACTAAGTGGCTGCCCTCTGTTTTTCCCTCATCTCAGCACGGGCGGCGCTGTTGCTGCGGTAAAAGCCGCCCGTAAGCGTGGTGAGGCGGTGCGCTGCGGGGTCAGCATCCACCACCTGCTGCTCAGTGAGCAGGATGTCGGGTTTTTCAACGTTCATGCTAAGGTGTTGCCACCGTTACGCTCTTTGGCCGAACGGGATGCCCTGCGCCGGGCCGTGGCCGATGGCGATGTCACGGCCATCAGCAGCGATCATAGTCCCTGGGGGGTAGACCGCGAGAGCATGACCTTTATTCAGGCTCCTTTCGGGATCAGTGCGGTGGAGTGGTTATTGCCGCTGACTTTGCGTCTGGTGGACGACGGCCTGCTGGGTTTAATGGCTGCGCTGCGATTACTCAGCACCGGCCCTGCTCAGGCGCTGGGCTTGCCGCTGCCTTCTCTGCAAGTCGGCAGTGTGGCGGATTTGTGTCTGTTTGATCCGGAAGCGGCATTTACCCTTAATCCCGCATCCGGAGCTAGCCGGGGCCGCAATCTGCCCTATGCACAATGGGATCTGCGTGGTCGGGTGCGCTATACCCTGGTGGAGGGGCGGGTGGTGTTTCGGGGTTGAGGATGTTTGTGCCAAAACCCCCTAGCGGTCTAAGATGACTGCCTGTAGTGGTCTTGTGGAAAGGGTCATGAATATTAACGTCTCAGAATCAAAGCCAGTTGTTTGAAACTGATTGACGAAGTCGCTACAACGCACGAGCCTTTGGTCATCGGCAAGCGCGGCAAACCCTTGGTCAAATTGGTTCCTATTGTCGATGAAACGCCAAAAAGCATGTTTGGTTATATGAAGGGCACCGTCACGATCCATGGAGATATCCTCGCCCCGCTGGACGAGCTGTGGTCAGCGGAAAATGGCGATGGAGATGATCTCTACTCCGGCTTGCGACCCAGCGGCGGAAAAAAATGAGCGATGCTTTACGCTTGATACGCACGCCTGGGTCTGGTACGCAGAAGGCACCAAGGAGCAATTACCATCTGCCGTACTGGCTGCCATTGAGGTCTGCGTCTAGTCACGGCTGACCGCAAAATCAGAGAGTACGGTAAGGTCGGCAACGCTCAAATACTGGCCATTTGACATAGAGGAGAAGCACTTAAAAACCTTTTGTCTGGACCCCTCCGGCCCCTGGGCCTGTTTCACCCGGCCGGATATGAGGAGGATGCCCATGTCCGAACTCCACTTTATCGTTGAAGAAGCTCCAGAAGGTGGCTTCATAGCCCGCGCTGTTGGTATGGACATTTTTACCGAGTCTGATGACCTGGCCGCTTTACATGCTCAGGTGCGGGATGCAGTGCACTGCCATTTTGAGGACGCGCTCTATTCATTGGATAATATCGCCCTGCTAATAAGTCGGGCGTGGATTGAAACATGTGGTTTTGGGCGCCCGACACCAGATTGGATGGCTCTAGTTTGTCGTAAATGATCCAGGGTATCCTGCACGGAGGTAACCCGATCGGTATCACTCTGAGAGTGTATGTCTATCAACTTGATTTTTTATATTATTTTCATGCAACTTAAGCATATTAAGGCTTCGCGTAAGCTTTCGTTCCATTGGACTCCAGACCCCATTCATGTTGCGTCGTATCTTATGTATGCTTAGTCATACATTGAGCTCGGAGGTGCATCATGTCGTCTGTATTGACTATCAGGGTGCCAGAAGCCGTTCAGGATGATTTGGAATCGTTGGCGGAAATGACCGGACGTAGCCGGTCTTGGTTGGCTATGGAGGCCATCAAAGAGTACCTGGAAGGGGAGCAATGGCAGGCATCCCAGATTCATGTTGGGCTTGTAGATGCTGATGCCGAAGATTTTGCCAGCACAGAGGAGGTTGCGGCTGTGTTCGACAAATGGGCTTCGCGTGCAGATTAAGTTTTTTCGTAACGCTTTGCGTGACCTTGGTGATGAAGCGGCATTAGTCAGCCATTTCCAAGCGACGTTCAATACGGTCCAATCTTTCCCGAATTCTGTCAATGCTGTGTCGGTCATGGATAACTTCAGCATAATTACCCGCTTCGTCACGGGCAATGCGGGTAAGCCCTGTCTCTATGCCGCCTAATCTCGCCAAGATTTCGTGGTCACGCTCACGGGCGGCATCCAGCTCAGCCCGGATTTTTCTGAGTTGTTCCAGTACCAAATTGTCTTCCATTTCGCGCACCCTATGTCTGATTCGCTCTAATTATGGAATCTACAAAGAGAAAAGACAATGCGGTGCCTCGCAGTAGTTCCTGTTTACTGTTCCTCGTCATCCTTCTTCCGGAAACTCTCCTCTGCCACATCCATTTCGTCGGCAGCACTGCGATCAGGGGTTTCTTCTTCAACATTTTCTGCAACAGGCTGACGTGTCCGGATGCGTCCTGCAAAGAACAGGCCCAGCTCGAAGAGCATATACATGGGGATGAGGAGCAGTACCATGGACATGACATCGGGGGGGCTGAGGATGGCTGAGGCGATGGCGCAGACTAAAAACGCATAGCGACGACTCCGCCGCAAGGTCGCAACCTGAAGAATACCTACGCGTACCAGAACGACAATCAAAATAGGGATTTGAAAGGCCAGACCAAAGGCCAGGGAGAACTTGACGATCAGGGACAAATAGCTGTCCACTTTCGGCATGGCGGTGATATCTGAACCGGAAAAACTGGTAAAAAAACGAAACGCATTGGGAAACACCACAAAATAGGCAAAGAGCATTCCGCCAATAAACAGAAATATTGAAGCGAAAATGAGGGGGAAAAATGCTTTGCGCTCGTGTTCATATAAGCCCGGAGCCAGAAAAGCCCAGAATTGATAAAGCACTACGGGCAGTGCCAGCACAAATCCTGAAATCAGGGACAACTGAATATAGGTGAGAAATACTTCGGGAAGGCTGGTGTAGATCAGGTGACTGCCTTTGGGCAGAACCGCAATCAGGGGGGCAGCAAGAATATTATAAATGGTTTTGGAAAAGGGATAGGAAACGAGAAAACCAACAAAAATGGCGATGACGGATACCAGTACCCGGCGACGCAGTTCCAGCAAATGACCAATAAAAGTGTTCTCCGCCAATTTCTCCATGTTTAAGCAATTTCCTCAGGCGGAATACAAAAAAAAGTGTGTGTGCAAGCATCCAGGCCGTATGAAGGGATAGAAGGCATACAGGGAAAAGTGAAAATAACTACTCCATCAGCAGTAGAGAACGGCCATCAATGCAGGCGATCTTCTGGTCCAGGCAGGTCATCAGAATGTATGGCTGGTGGTACGACATCAATGTCGAGTTCCGTTTGTCTTGGCCCGCTTTCTTGTGGAGGGGATGCTTCGGAGGCAAGTTCGTTGGCGCGGGTTTCCCGAAGCGACGCAGAAGCGGTTATGTCACCCGGTAAAATTTCCTCACTGGCATAATCCCTTAACTTGTCTGCTTCCTTGCGCAAATCGTCCAGCAAAAGCTGCTGCTCTACTTCAGAACGCAGACCATTCATGGTACGGCGCATGACACCGTACCACTTGCCTGCAGTTCGAGCCATTTCAGGCATTTTTTCCGGGCCGACCACCAGCAGAACAATAATGCCCAGAAGTGCCAGTTCGCCAAAACTGAAATCAAACATGACCGATCAACGATTAACGGTTTCGTGCTCTTTACTGGGCTGAACGCTGGCATCGATGGTATGACCAATGCTCGCATCCTTTTTCTCTTCTTCCTCTTCCTTGACGGCAGAACGGAAGCTTTTGATTGCAGAGCCTAGATCCGAGCCAACATTCCGCAATTTTGCGGTGCCGAACAGGGCTACAACAATCAATAAAATAATAATCAAATGCCAGATACTAAAAGCGCCCATCACTGCTCTCCTTGCCCCGAAAGGGCTATGCGCTACAACCTAACTCTTTGACCATAGAAAAAAAATTCTGTTGCGTCAAGCCAGCGGACGCCTTGCAGCTTTTTCATCCAGGCCGGAAATTCCTTCGCGTTTCGCCAGTTCAGCGAGGACATCATCTACATGCAAATCCTGTTCCTCCAGAGCCACCATCAGGTGAAACAGCAGGTCAGCAGCCTCGGCAATAATCGGTTTTTTCTCATGATTTTTGCAGGCCAACACAAATTCTGTGGCTTCTTCGCCCACTTTTTTCAGGATCCGGTCCTGGCCGCCATGGAGCAGTTGCGCGACGTAGGACTGGCCGGGATCAGCCTGTCGACGTTGATGTAAGGTGCTCTGCAGGCTGTCGAGAATGCTGCCTGGGGGCGGAGCCTGGTGCTGCCAACCTTCGGCACCGGGCGCTCCCTGAAAAAAGCAGGTGGCCTCGCCGGTATGGCAGGCCGGCCCTTCCTGGATAACCCGCATCAGCAGTGTATCGCCGTCACAATCCAGGCGCAGATCGACCAGATGCTGAAAATGGCCGGAGCTTTCTCCCTTGCGCCAGAGGGCTTGCCGGGAACGTGACCAGTAGGTGCCCATCTCGTCCCGCAAAGTCGCTGTTAAGGCTTCGGCATTCATCCAGGCGAGCATCAGGACCCTACCGCTGCGGGCATCCTGGGCAATGGCCGGAACCAGACCATCGGCATTCCAGCGTACGGCTGCCAGGAGAGCGTTGTACTGGTTATCACCCATGCCGCTATAAACCCCCGAAGTATGTGTGTTTCTATAAACTACGCAATATGTCTGATGCTGGATGCACAGCCGGCGTTTTCAGATGCTTTCCCGCACGGGAATACCGGCTTTGACCATTTCGGCTTTGACTTCGGCAATGCGAAACTGTCCGAAATGAAAAACACTGGCGGCCAGCACGGCGTCGGCATGACCTTGCACAACGCCTTCGGCAAAATGTTCAATGGCACCGACGCCACCCGAAGCGATAACCGGAACCGGAACCGCATCACTGACAGCGCGGGTCAGCTCCAGATCAAATCCCACACCGGTTCCATCCCGATCCATACTGGTCAGCAGGATTTCTCCGGCGCCATAGTCCGCCATCTGCTGCGCCCAGGTGATGGCGTTGAGACCGGTGGAATGACGGCCTCCGTGGGTGAATACCTCCCAGTGGTCATCGACGCGTTTGGCATCAATAGCGACCACGATGCAGGAGTTGCCAAAACGCCGGGCCGCCGCACGCACCAGTTCCGGTTCCTTGACGGCCGCACTATTGATGCTGACTTTGTCCGCACCTGCCAGCAGCAGGGTGCGGATGTCGTCGACGCTGCGCACCCCGCCACCGACGGTCAGAGGGATGAATACCTGGGCAGCAACTGCCGAAACTACCTCTGCCAGGGTGCCCCTTTGTTCATAACTGGCCGAAATATCGAGAAAAGTCAGCTCGTCAGCGCCTTCATCATTGTAGCGTTTGGCCACTTCTACCGGGTCACCGGCATCGCGCAGGGCGACGAACTGGACACCTTTGACGACGCGGCCATGGTCAATATCCAGACAGGGAATGATGCGCCTGGAAAGCATGGCCCTAAGCCTCGGCCTGGGCGCGGGCACTGGCAAAGTCCAGTGTCCCTTCATAAATCGCCCGGCCGGTGATGGCACCCATTACCCCATCGTCTTCGTGGGCTTTGAGCGCCAGCACCTGGTCGAGGTCGGCAATGCCTCCCGAGGCGATGACCGGAACCGGGACGGCCTGCGCCAGTGCTACCGTGGCGGGTATATTGGGTCCACTCAACATGCCGTCGCGGCTGATATCAGTGTAGATAATGGCTTCGATGCCATCGGCAGCAAAATGTTGGGCAAGATCCACGGGATCGTGGCGGGACAGCTTGGACCAGCCTTCGGTGGCTACCTTGCCATCCCGGGCGTCAATGCCGACCATGATGTGGCCGGGAAAGCTGACGGCTGCATCGCGGACGAAGCCCGGTGCCTTGACTGCCTGGGTGCCGATAATGACATAGCGCACCCCCGCCTGGATGTAGGTTTCAATTTGTTCCTCGCTGCGGATGCCACCGCCAACCTGAATTTCCAGGTCTGGAAAGTGTTCACAAATGGCCGCGATGGCTTTGGCATTGACCGGCTCACCCTGTACGGCTCCATCCAGATCAACAATATGCAGACGTTTTGCGCCACCATCTACCCAGCGCTGGGCCGTGGCAACAGGATCATCAGAAAAAATGGTATGGTCTTCCATGCGTCCCTGGCGCAAGCGCACACAACTGCCGCCTTTAAGGTCGATGGCCGGAATCAACAGCATGACAACATCCTCCGTAAAAAATTTTTCAGCAAGATCAGCTCAGATGGCACATTGGGAGCCGCAGTCTCCATCCCAGGCAAGAAAATTGCCGAGCAGGCGCAGGCCGGCGCTGCCACTTTTTTCCGGGTGACATTGCATGGCAAAAAGGTTGTCCGCTGCGACAGCTGCACAGAAGGGAAAAGCATAATCGCTGAAAGCCGCGAGGATTTCCGGTGCAGAAGGCTCCACGTAATACGAATGCACAAAATAAAATTGGGCATTTTGCGGAACACCGGCGAACAGCGGGTGATCCACCAGTTGATGCAACTCATTCCAGCCCATGTGCGGGATTTTCAGGCGACGACCATCGGCGCTGTGCAGGGCTTCTTCGGGAAAGGGGATGACGCGGCCCGGCAGGAGGCCAAGACCCGCATGTTCGCCATGTTCTTCACTGCTGTCCATCAGCATCTGCATGCCCAGACAGATGCCCAGAAAGGGGCGGGTCTGGGCAGCTACGCGGACAAAATCGCTGAGTTCGCGCGCTTCCAATGCCGCCATACAATCCCCGAAGGCACCAACACCGGGGAAAATAATGCGATCCGTAGTGGCCAGTTCACTCACCTGATCACTGACAACGGCTTTACCGCCCAGGTACTCCACGGCCTTGGCTACGGAATAGAGGTTCCCCATCCCGTAATCAATAATGCCCACCCTGTTACCGTTCATAGGCTCAGGGTTCCTTTGGTACTGGGGATATTACCGGCCATTCGGGGGTCGGGGCTGACCGCCATGCGCAGGGCGCGACCACAGGCCTTGAACAGGGTTTCGGCAATGTGGTGGGTATTACGGCCGCGCAAGGCATCCAGATGCAGGGTGAGCATGGCGTGGTTGACGAATCCCTGAAAAAACTCATGGAAAAGATCCACATCAAAGCCGCCAACCTGGGCGCGCGGGAATTCTACGGCAAACACCAGACCGGGGCGGCCGGAAAGATCCACAACCACCCGCGACAGGGCTTCGTCCAGAGGTACATAAGCGTGTCCATAGCGCTGGATGCCGGATTTGTCCCCCACTGCCTGAGCAAAAGCCTGACCCAGCGTGATGCCGATGTCTTCGACCGTATGATGGGCATCAATGTCGAGATCGCCCTGAGCCTGAATGCTCAGATCAAAAAGCCCGTGACGCACAATCTGATGAATCATGTGGTCGAGAAAAGGCAGACCGGTATGCAGATTCGCCTGTCCCGAGCCATCCAGATTGATCTGGACGCGAATCTGGGTTTCAAGGGTGTTTCTTTCGACTTCAGCTTGGCGCGGCTTCACAGTAATGACTCCAGTACGGAGAGAAAACGGCTGTTTTCGGCAGGTTTGCCGACACTCACCCGCAGATAGTCGCCGAGACGGGGGTGGCCTGTAAAGGCTTTGATCAATATCCCCCCGTTTTTCAGACCTGCGTATATTTCCGCTGCTTTCCCGGGCGTATGGAAAAGCAGGAAATTGGCGGCACTGGGCCAGACTGCCAGGCCCATGGCGGAGATGGTCTTGAACATCCTGTCTCGTTCGGCGCGCAGAATATCCGCCTGTTCATCGAGTACGGTGCTGTGCTGGAGATAAAAGGCGGCACTGCGTTGAGTCAGGATGTTGATATTGTAGGGCAGACGTAATTTGTCCAGTTCCTGAATCCAGGCGGATGGCCCTGCCAGCATGCCGAGGCGGAGTCCTGCCAGACCTTCTTTGGAAAGCGTACGCAACAGCAGCAGGTTGGGATATTGTCCGAGTCGCCCGGCAAAAGTGGTTTGACTGAAGGCATGATAGGCTTCATCCACCACCACCAGACCGGGAGCCGCCTGGATAATGGCCGCGAGGTCGGCTTCCGGGAACAGGCTGCCGCTGGGATTATTGGGCCAGTCGAGAAACACGATGGCGGGCTGATGTTCGGCGATGGCCCGGAGCATTGCGGGTAAATCCAGCTGAAATTCCGCATCCAGGGGCACGCCGATGAAGGGCAGTCCCAGTTGCTCGGCGAGCAAACGATACATGACGAAACTGGGATCAACCGCCATGATCGGCCGTCCTGTTCCGGCCACAGCGGTCACCAGAATCTGAATCAGTTCATCGGAGCCGTTGCCCAGCATGAGTTCAATACCCGCAGGCAGGCCGATATGCTTTTTGAGGGCAGTAATCAGGCTGTCAGGATGGGGATCAGGATATCGGTTAATGGGGGCATCGCTCAGACTTTCCAGCCAGGCCTGGCGCAGCAGATCGGGGAGCCCATAGGGATTTTCCATGGCATCCAGCTTGATCAGGCCGGTGCTGGGCGCGACTGCATAAGCTTTGCTGGCCAGCAGTTGCGGGCGCAGCAGAACTTCCATCAGCGTCAGGCTATTCATTTTTGCCGGTCCGTGACGCGACAGGCCGCAGAACGGGCATGAGCGGTCAGCCCTTCACCCAGCGCCAGCCGCTCGGCCAGCTGGCCCAGAGTGTTGGCACCAGCCGCACTCGCCTGAATGAGACTGCTGCGTTTTACGAAATCATAAACACCCAGCGGCGAGGAAAACCGGGCACTGCCCCCGGTGGGCAGAACATGATTGGGTCCCGCTACATAATCACCCAGTGCCTCACAGCTGTGAATACCCATGAATATGGCGCCCGCATTATGAATGTCGGGCAGCCAGCTTTCCGGATCAGCTACTGCCAGCTCCAGATGCTCTGCGGCAACCCTGTTGGCGACTTCGCAGGCTTCGGCACGGTCACGCACGCGGATCACCGCCCCGCGATCTGCCCAGCTTTTACCGGCGATGGGGGCGCGGTCGAGCACGCTCAGAGCCTGATCCACTGCGCTGACCACAGCGTCAATGTGGGCGTCATCCCAACTGATGAAAATACTCTGGGCAATTTCATCGTGTTCTGCCTGAGACAGAAGATCCCAGGCCAGCCATTCTGCAGGCGCAGACCCATCACTGATCACCAGGATTTCGCTGGGGCCGGCAATCATATCGATGCCTACCCGACCAAAAACCATACGCTTGGCCGTGGCGACATAAATATTGCCGGGACCGACGATTTTGTCGACGGCAGGAACGGTTTCGGTTCCATAAGCCAGTGCTGCAACGGCTTGAGCACCCCCCACGCAAAACACCCGATGCACCCCGGCAATGGCGGCAGCGGCCAATACCCAGGAGTTCACCTGACCTTTGGGGGTAGGGACAACCATGATTATCTCCTGAACCCCGGCAACCTGGGCAGGGATGGCGTTCATCAGCACCGAGCTGGGGTAGGCAGCCTTGCCGCCGGGTACATAAATACCCACCCGGGACAAGGGCAAAATGCGCTGGCCAAGCCGGGTACCATCATCTTCGCTGAAACTCCAGCTCTCGCTGCGCTGATGTTTGTGATAAGCGCGAATACGTTGGGCGGCTTCTTCCAGGGCCGCACGCTGCAAGGGTTCCAGGCTGTTTAAAGCCTGTTCCAGAGCCGTCCGGGGTATTTCCAGGTCAGCTGCAGAAGCGGTGCTCAAACCATCGAAGCGTTCGGTAAATTCCCGTAAGGCGGCGTCCCCCCGGTCGCGCACGGCATGGACAATCTCCCTGACCCGGCCTTCTACCTGATCATCCAGATTGGCATCCCAATCATGCAGGGCATGAAACTGCCGGGTGAAATCAGAGTCGCGGGTGTCGAGACGATTCATGAGCGGACCTGTGCCTCCAGTTGGGTAATCAGCTGTTCAATGGCGCGGCGCTTGAGTTTCATGGCGGCCCGATTGACTACCAGGCGGCTGGAAATCGGCATGATTTCCTCGACTTCGACGAGGCCGTTTTCCAGAAGCGTCCGACCGCTGGAAACCAGATCGACAATACGATCCGCAAGTCCGACCAGAGGCGCCAGCTCCATGCTGCCGTACAATTTGATGATTTCGGTCTGCACCCCACGACTATGAAAATAGTCCCGGGTAATGTGCGGGTATTTGGTGGCAATCCGCACCCGCTCCCAGCGTTGCGGGGCATCGGTGGCAGCCAGCGCGGCAGGCTCTGCCACGGACATGCGACATAGGCCAATGCGCAAGTCCAGCGGTTCATACAAATCCAGTCCTTCCTGTTCGAGCAGCACATCTTTTCCGGCGATACCGACATCGGCAGCACCCCAGGTCACATAGGTAGGGACATCGCTGGCACGAATCACCAGAAAACGCACTTGCGGATCGGTGCTGGGAATGATGAGTTTACGTGATTCATCGGGATCTTCGGCCAGTTCGATGCCCGCACCGGCAAATAACGGAATGGCTTCCTGAAGAATACGGCCCTTGGACAGGGCGATGGTGATGCCGGTATTCATGATGCGCTCCTGAGACCACTATTGCTGATACGTCGAATATCCGCGCCGAGAGCGCCCAGTTTTTCTTCAATGACTTCGTAGCCACGATCAAGATGATAAATCCGGTCGATCAGGGTTTCCCCTTCAGCGACCAGACCAGCCAGAACCAGACAGGCCGAGGCACGCAGATCGGTGGCCATGACCGGTGCGCCGCGCAACTTCGGAACACCCCGGACTACCGCCGTTTTACCGTCGGCGGTAATTTCCGCCCCGAGGCGCTGCAATTCGGAAACGTGCATGAAGCGATTTTCAAAGATCGTTTCCGTAATCACGCCGCTGCCTTCGGCAATGCAATTGAGGGCCATGAACTGCGCCTGCATGTCCGTTGGGAAAGCAGGAAAAGGGGCGGTACGAATGTCTACGGCCTTGGGTCGCTGCTTCATGCGCAGGCGAATCAGGTCGGCGCCCGTTGTTACCTCTGCCCCGGCTTCACGCAATTTGAGGATGACGCTTTCCAGGAGACTGGCGTCAGTACGTTTGAGGCAGACATCGCCCCCGGCCATGGCTGCGGCGACCAGATAAGTGCCGGTTTCAATGCGATCAGCCACCACGCTGTGTTCGGCACCATGTAATTCTTTGACACCTTCTATCTCAATGACCGAAGTGCCCGCCCCGGAAATGCGCGCGCCCATGGCATTCAGACAGCGGGCAAGATCCACAATTTCGGGCTCGCGGGCCGCATTTTCGAGCGTGGTGTGCCCCTCGGCCAGTGTCGCTGCCATGAGCAGGTTTTCGGTGCCGGTGACAGAAACTATTTCCATGACAATCCGGGCGCCGATGAGTTTTGCCGCCCTGGCTTTGACAAAGCCATTTTCCACCGTAATTTCCGCACCCAGGGCCTGCAAACCGCTCAGGTGGACACTGACGGGACGACTACCAATGGCGCAGCCTCCCGGCAGGCTGACTTCAGCAGAACCGTGGCGGGCGAGGAGTGGGCCGAGCACCAGAATGGATGCCCGCATGGTTTTTACCAGTTCGTAGGGAGCCACCAGCGAGTGTACCGGCCGGGGATCCACTTCGATACCGAGTTGACCGTCCACCAGGACTCTGGCTCCGAGGGTGCTGAGGAGTTCCAGGGTAGTGGTAATGTCCCGGAGATGTGGGATATTACGAAGCTGTACGGGTTCTTTTGCCAGCAAGGTGGCAGCGAGGCAGGGCAGCGCCGCATTTTTGGCCCCGGAAATCCGTAGTTCGCCACGCAGGGGGCCATTACCACGCAGCAGCAGTTTATCCATAAGGGTCGATGCTAACCTTTCAGGCGTTTTGGGCTTTTTCCACCAGCTTCTGGAGTTCGCCCTGCTGGTAGAGATCAGACATGATGTCGGAGCCGCCGACAAATTCACCTTGAATATACAACTGGGGAATGGTTGGCCAGCTGGAAAACTGCTTGATACCGTCGCGAATCTGGGGATCGGCGAGAACGTCCACAGTGAATAATTCCTTCACTCCCGACTGTTGCAGCAATTGTATGGCGCGCGCCGAGAATCCGCACTGAGGCGCGCGGGGGTTGCCCTTCATGTAAAGCACAACAGGGTGTTTTTCAACTTGTTCCTGAATGAGTTCTTGAATCGTAGCCATGGTAATCCTCGTGACGTGTCGGGCGTGGATGGTTTCAGTGCTGGGCAGAATGACGGATCTGCTCGGCCTGTTCAGGGGTGAGAGTGCGCAGGGAAAGTGCATGAATTTCTTCACGCATGCGTTCACCCAGAGCGGCATAAACCCGCTGGTGTTGTTTGACAGGGGACAAATCGGTAAAAGTAGCCGAGATGACCAGTGCTTCAAAATGGGCACCGTCGTCTCCCTGTACTTCAACCAGGGCATCCGGGAGTTCTTGCTGAATAAGTGATTTGATCATGTTGGCGTTCATGTGGAACATTGTATCCCATAACAGGAGATTTGTGATCCCCTTTTCAAAGCGGCTATTTTCGTATGGCGTGCTGTATTACTGGCGCAGCTTGTAACCCCGATCAAGCAGGCGCCAGGCAAAAAAGCCGGTGATGAGTGCAAAAGCCAGGCTGACCCCCAGGCTGGCCCAGACACTGACATCCGAATCGGCAAAAAAACCGTAACGAAAGCCATCAATGATGTAGAAAAAAGGGTTAATCAGGGAAATCTGCCGCCAGATCCCCGGCAGGGATTGCACCGAGTAAAATACTCCGGCCAGAAAGGTCAGGGGCATAATGACAAAATTCTGAAAACCGGCGATCTGATCGAATTTTTCGGCCCAGAGGCCCGCTATCAAACCCAAACTACCCATGCCGCTGGCCCCAAGAATGGCGAAAACCAGAATCCAGAAGGGATGCAGCACGGGAATGTGCAGATACAGTAAAGCCAGGGCAAAAATAGCCAGTCCCACTAAAATACCCCGGAACACCGAAGCGGCGACCATGGCCGTAAAAATTTCCGTGGGCGTGAGCGGGCTGAGCAGCACAAACACAATATTTCCGGTCACCTTGGATTGAATCAGGCTGGAAGAGCTGTTCGCGAAGGCATTTTGGAGCACAGACATCATCATCAAGCCGGGCACAATGAAAGCCGTATAACTGACACCTGGATACACGGTGATATGACTGCCCAGAGCATGCCCGAAAACCACCAGATAGAGAATGGTGGTAATCAGCGGGGCGGCAATGGTTTGCAACCAGACTTTACCGAAACGCAGGGTTTCCTTGTAAAACAGGGTCCAGGTCGGGGTCAGACTGCCCTGAATGCGGTTGCCGCTTGCGACAGTTGCCGGGGTACTATGCAGAATTTCAGGCATCGCTGCCGCGTAGATTGGGTTCCAGAATTTCTACATAGGCACTGTCACGAATCCGATGTTGCCATTCGTCCATGCGTTCACGGACAATCCGGTTAAAGAGCTGCATGCGTGCTGCTGCCATGATCTGTTTTTCTTCCACGGGCTGCTGACGCCGGCCCTGGGACTGCAGGATGTAAATCGCATCGCCTTCACGAATGGGACTGCTGACGGCTCCGGGCTGCAAGGTGAGCAAAGTCCGTTCAAGGGTGTCTGGCAGCTGTCCCGGGGTAATCCAGCCCATTTCTCCGCCTTTTGCAGCGGTGTTGGGATCCTGACTGTAGTTCCGCGCCAGTTCCGAGAAACGGCTGCCATTCTGAAGGGCAGTCTGAATATCCTGGGCGCGATCTTCTGCTTCCTGAAGTTGCAGGCTACTGCCAGCGCGGAGCACGATGGCTGCTGCTTTGACCTCAGTGATGGTTGGTTGTTCGTCTTTTTTGTCGAGGATCTTGAAAATGTGGAAACCGGTGGGTCCGGCGATGACCTGGCTGATATCCCCGGTTTTCAGGGACATGAGGGCCTGAGACACCGAGGGGGGGAGCTCTCCGGCTTTCACCCAGCCTATCCGACCGCCCTGCAGGGCATCGCGGCCACTGCTGACTTGCGCTGCGAGACGTGAAAAGTCTTCCCCGGCAATCAGGTGATTCCGGACCTCGGTGGCCTGTTGGCGGGCTGTGCTGATGGCGTTGGGGGTCGGGTTGTTGGGCATGGGGATGAATATCTGCTGCAGGTTGAAGCTGACTCCGCCCATGTCCTTGAGTTGATGAGCGAAGGTTTTGACTTCGTCAGGCCCCACATGGACGCGGCTTTCCACTTCCTGCTGCATGAGTCGGTCAACAATAATGCGATCCTTGAGATCGTTTGTGAAGGTTTCCCAGGATTGTCCCTGACTACTCAATGCTTGACGTAACTGGTCAGCGGTCATGTGGTTGGCCTGGGCCAGGTTGTTGACGGCCTGATCCAGCATGCCTTTGTCCACTTTTATGTTGGCGCGTTGCGCCATTTGTAATTCGATATCCTGCAAAATCATCTGTTGCAGCACCTGACGGCGCAAAATGTCATCCGCAGGCATGGCATTGGGATCACTCTGCTGGAGATGGGCGCGCACCGCGCTGACGCGTTGCTCCAGTTGCATGGAGGTGATGATATTGTCGTTGACGATGGCTACGATTTTATCCAGATTCACCGCGTTGCTGGGCATTGGCGCATTCATGGGTGCCAGTGCAGAGTCTTCCGAATAAGTATGCGTTGCCGGTGCAGAATCAACAGCAGGCGCTGGTACCTGGGCCAGGAGGGTATCCCGGTTCAGGAAAGGCGTGCTGGCCAAGCCCGCAACGGGCAGGGTTCCAAGCAGCAGGCTCAGGGCAATAACAAGTGGACGACGTTTGCAGGACATCAAAACTCCATACTGGCGCCCGGCACATACTGGCTGAGCAAACCGGTTGAGGCATTGCCCAGGCTGGTTAGGCCGCGCAACACGATCTCGAAATAAACAGCATTATTGGACTGCCCGCCAAGCAGGATCTGATGATATACCATCATGTGCGCTGCCCAGCAGCCGCCATCATAGCCGATCCCCACCAGCTCCTCCAGAGGCTTACTGTCGGTAACATCATACTGATAGCTCCCCAGTAACTGCCAGTTCCGGAATACCGGCCAGGCGCCGGAAACACCGGTTTGGTCGACGAAATCCCGGGTAAAGCGGTAATCGAGGTTGATCACCCGCTGCGGTCCCGGCAACCATTGGGCGCGCAGATTGAGGCGGTCGAGCTGGCTATGTTGCGGGTTGATCTGGGTGCTGGCGAGCAGGTTCATGTCGGCAACGGGGGCGTATTGTCCCTCGAAAAAATAATTGGACTGTGTGGCCTGCGGAACAATATCACCAGCCAGATTGATCTGTTCGTGATTGAAATAGCGAATTTGCCCGACGGCTGCTTCCCAGAGCTGACGGCCCGTGGGGGTCAGCCAGGTACCACGTAGCCCATAGGCAATTTGATTGGCAGCATTTATCCGGTCACTGCCGGTATACAGTACGTTGTCGCTAAAAATGCCGGGAAAATCCAGGTAAGGCGTGCTGGCGTCAAAATTGGGAATGTCATTCTGGGCCTGCAAGGGAATGTAGGTATATTTGAAAATCGGTTGCAGGAGCGCCGTGCTGCCATTGCTGCCATAGCGGACAAAATTCAGTCCACCCTTCAGGCTCAGGGCGGGGAGGGTGCGGTTTATGGCGCGCGCATAAGGGGCATTGCGTTGAATTTGATAATGGCTGTAGTAGAGGCGGGCCTGGGGTTCGAGGAAGCCCCAACCCCGGCTGAAGCGCCATCCCAGAGTGGGGGTCAGATCCAGGCGCTGACCAATGGGTCCGGTGGAAGCAGAAAAATAATTGAAGCTGCTATGCCAGTTGAAGTAGCCGCTGCGTTCCACCCGCCAGTAGCCATCTGCATAAATGCGCGGCAACTGGGCATAAGGTGCGTTGCTGTCTGGCGCGAGTTCCTGGTAACCCTGTAATTCGGCACCGGCACTGATGTGGGCATTGTTGTAATAAATGCCGCCGGTCGAAGTAATGTAAGGGGCGTTACCAATACCGCCAATAAAACTGCTGCCGAAACCTGCGGTGCTGCCGAAATCGGAAAGAAAGTTTTTGTAACTGACACGATTGTAATTGACGCTGAAACTGAAGCCGTCGCCGAGATTCTGGTTGTGCTGCCAGGACAATGCCCAGACGTTTTTATGGGTCAGTTGGTCCGAAGGTAACAAATCCAGAAAAAGCTTGCCGCTGTAGTTCGGTTCGAGATAACGAAATTCATTTTGCAGCATGACACCACGCCGGGTGAAGTAATTCAGGGTAAAGGTGTCGTCCAGGTTGCGGGAAATGTCGAAATAGTAGGGGATGCCCAGATAAAAGCCGTTGACGGTGGAGCTACCCAGGCCGGGGGCCAGAAAACCGGAATGACGCTTGAGCGGAAAGCTGAAATAGGGCATCCAGAATACCGGAAGGCCGGATACATTCAGCGTAGTATTTTTGGTCGTCACATAGTTGTCGTTCTGGTTGAGGTCGATCTGACTGCTCCACAGTTGCCAGGCGGGTACCTTGCCGTGGCAGGTTGTGTAGCAAGCCTCATTCAGCTGATAGTGACCCTTGCTCAACTCGCGCCCACTTTCTGCATGACCATGTCCCTGCTCGGCTTCGAGCAGATAACGGGGGTGTACGACTATCCCCTCGTTGGCCTTGAGATGAATGGTCGCCTGGGGGGCTGCTGTGACCATGCCGGGGCTCACCATCCGCACGTGGCCATCAGCCAGAATTTCATCTTTGGCCTGGTCGTAATGCACCGTATCGGCGTAAACCCGCCGATCTCCATAAAGTACTTCGACATTACCCTTGGCCGTCCAGTGCCCACTGCCCATTCCGTTGACTTGATCGGCATACAGGGTCACCGGCTTTTCCACAGTCGTAGCCCAGGCGAGGCCGGGGTATAGCAATGCTGCCAGCAGGGCCAGGCAAATGCGGCGACGTGGAGAAGCAACGTGCCCGGACGGAAGAGATTTTCCGTGTCGAAATTTGCGAACCTGCTGAAGAGGGCTTTTCATAGGCGCCTAAAATCGCACAAAATGCTTTTATGTCGCAATCTCTAAACGCCAGAAAAATTTTGACGCCCGCTGTTTCGGCCGGACAAATATCGCCAGATGCAGCAGCCTGGCTGCAGGCCAGGGGCGTGGATGCTGGACAGTCTCAGGCCATTCCCGGTGATGCCAGTGGCCGGCATTACTGGCGTTTGCCGGACCAGCGGCTGTTTATGGATGCGCCACCACCTGAGGATATTTTGCCCTTTCTACGGGTTCAGCAGCGCTGGCAAAGTGCTGGACTGCCCGTGCCAAAAATTCTGGCAGCGCAGTTGCAGCCGGGATTTGTGCTCATTGAAGATCTGGGAACTACGGATCTCAAGGCCATTCTGGATACAGGCACGGAAACGGAGTTCTGGATGCAGCAGGCGCTGGACCTCATTGTTGCCCTGCAAAGCGCGGGCAGAAAGGATGATGCGCGACCTCGTCTACCGTTTTTTTCAAGGCAACGTCTGGGCGAAGAGCTGACTTTGTTTTATGACTGGTATTTGCTCAGGCATCTGGGGGTGACGCCGGATGAAGAAGCGCAGCAGAACTTGCAAAAGCTGTTTGCACTGTTGCAGGACAATGCCCTCAATCAGCCTCAGGTCTGGGTTCATAGGGATTTCCACGCCCGCAATCTCATGCTGCAGACTGATCCCCGGCGGCTGGTGATGATTGATTTTCAGGACGCTGTGACCGGCCCCTGGACCTATGATCTGGCCTCCTTGCTTTGGGATCGTTACTGGGATTGGGGCTCTGCCCGCCGGCACCAATGGATTCTGGATTTTCAGGGCCGACTCAGCAAAACTGGCAGGGCGGTATTGCCGCAGGAGTCCTTTGTACGCAGTGTCGAATGGATGGCATTGCAACGCAACATCAAGATTTTGGGAATTTTTTGCCGCTTGGCCTATCGCGATGGCAAGTCGGGTTATCTGGATTTACTACCGCAATTTCGCAAATATGTACTGGATGCCTTGGCCAGCGATGCGCAGCTGCAAATATTTTTCCCGCAGTTCTCGGTCTGGCTGGCGCTATGACCCGGGCGATGATCCTCGCAGCCGGGCGGGGTGAACGCTTACGTCCCTACACGGACCATCTACCCAAGCCCTTGCTGGAAGTCGGGGGAAAACCGCTCATCGTGCGGCATCTGGAATCCCTGGCCGCTGCGGGAGTCTGCGAGGTCATCATCAATATCGGTCATCTGGGCGACCTGATTGTGGAAAAACTGGGTTACAATTGGCAGGGAGTGCGCATTATCTACAGTGACGAAAGGTCGGGACGCCTGGAGACGGGTGGCGCTTTGATCCGGGCTTTGCCACAACTAGGAGGTGCTCCATTTTTGCTGGTCAATGGCGATATTTGTACGGATTTTCCCTTGAATGTCCTGCTCCAGGTATCACCGGCTGCGGTGTATCTGGTTCTAGTGCCCAATCCACCCCATCATCCCGCAGGAGACTTTGCCCTGAATGCGGGGATGGTGGTGTTGCAGGGCGAAGAACGTCATACTTATGCAGGAATTGCCCGCATAGATCCGGCGCTGTTGCGGGGCTATCCGGAGCAATCGGCACCCTTGGCGCCCTGGTTGCGACAGTGGATTGCAGCGGGTGTGGTGGAGGGGACCCTGTATCAGGGAATATGGACCGATGTAGGTACGCCGGAGCGATGGCAAGTGGCGCAGGAAATATGCAGGGTACGGCAAGATGGAATTTGACCTGGTAGCCGTCCAGGACGCGATATCTGTGTCCGCCGAACTCCGAAAACGCTGGCGGAAAGACTGGGTTGATTTGATGGAACTCGCTGTCTGGGGGGATTTGCGCAGTCAGCAAATTGGGCTTGGCGGCAAGTTGCGCAAACGGGTTCTGGAGTATGGTGAGCGTTTGCGCTCTTACGTCAGTGACCGGAGCTGGATACCCCATCCTCGCGAACAAATTAAAAATGCCCTGAGTACCAGTTTGCAACTTCGTGAAGTCGTTGAAAAGGTGGGCGAATTGATGGGCCAGTTTGCAGAAGGAGAAGATCTCGCCCGTCTGCAATTATTCTGGCAGGATTTCAGCGACCGCCTGATGGCGGATATTACTGAGCGCGAAGGGAAACTGGTACAATTGTTGAACCAGCAATATCACGAAGAAGTTTAACTTAACCCGGGTCTTCCAGCAGAATTTATGAAAATTGTATATACGTTGGTCATTATTGGTGCGCTAGCACTTTTTGCCCTGCTATTGTGGTGGGCGCGGGGGCAAGTGCTTGTCGGCAATACGCCCAAGGACAGCAGCAACTGGTATGCACAGCATCCCGAAAGTCTGGCCGCAGAAAATATGCGTTGCTGGACCTTGCTGCGCCAGACTTCATTTGCAGATATTGACAAGGTCATGGCGGCTCATCCCCATTGTCATGCAGTCTATGAAGCCATTCAGGAACAGGACGGTGATCGTGCAGATTAAGTGTTTGTCAGAATGGCAGTAAGCATGGATGTCGATAATCTGTTGGCTACCGGGCGTGATGTTTTGCGTCTGGAGGCTGAAGCGGTAAGTGCATTGGAAGCACGTCTTGACGACAGTTTTGTCCAGGCTTGCGGGTTACTTCTCCAATGTTCGGGCCGGGTGGTGGTGAGTGGTATGGGCAAATCCGGCATCATCGGCAAAAAAATCGCCGCGACCCTGGCCAGTACGGGCAGTCCGGCTTTATTTCTGCACCCTGCGGAGGGCAGTCATGGCGATCTGGGCATGCTGACCCGCTCTGATTGTCTTCTGGCGCTCTCCAATTCGGGTGAAACGGCTGAATTGCTGGCCATTCTTCCGGTGGTCAAGCGTCTGGCCGTGCCACTGATCGCCATGACCGGAAACCCCCAATCGACCCTGGCGCGCAGTGCCGCTGTGCATCTCAATTGCAGTGTGCTGCGCGAAGCCTGTCCTCTGAATCTTGCGCCGACGGCGTCTACCACGGCAACTCTGGCCATGGGCGATGCCCTGGCCATGGCCTTGTTGCAGGCACGCGGTTTTTCGGCGGATGATTTCGCGCTTTCCCATCCCGGTGGAAGCCTTGGCAAGCGACTGTTGCTCCGGGTTCAGGATGTGATGCACCAAGGCCAGGCTTTGCCAAAGGTATTCCTGGAGACCATGCTGCGTGATGCTGTTCTGGAAATGAGCAGCAAAGGCTTGGGGATGACCGCTGTGGTGGATGGCGAGGATCGGGTGTTGGGAATTTTCACCGATGGCGATTTGCGGCGGGCTTTTGCCGAACGTCAGGATCTCTGGGAGCAACCCATGTCTGCCCTGGCTCATGCCCAACCCTGCAGCATCCGCGCTGAGGCTCTGGCGGCCGAGGCTTTGGCCCTGATGGAGGCCAAACGGGTGGGGGCGCTGCTGGTTGTGGACGACAATCAGCGCTTGGTCGGCGCCTTGAATATGCATGATTTACTTCGGGCCGGAATTGTATGAAGCGTTTGGCAGCGGAAACCCTGATGGAAAGTGCTGCGCAAATCCGGCTGCTGATCCTGGACGTGGATGGAGTGATGACCGACGGACGGCTGTATTTTGATGATGCCGGCACCGAAAGCAAAGCCTTTCACGTGCGCGATGGTTACGGGATCAAGCTGCTGCAGGCGCATGCCGTGGAATTGGCCATTATTACCGCACGATTCTCTCCAGCAGTGGCGCATCGTGCCCGGGACCTGGGTATCAAACATCTTTTTCAGGGCTGCAAGGACAAACATCTGGCTTACAGTGAGCTGAAGCTGGAGCTGAATGTCGAAGATGCCATGGTCGCGTACATGGGTGACGATCTCATTGATTTGCCCATTTTACAGCGCGTCGGGCTGGCCACTGTGCCAGCTGATGCCCATCCGGAACTGGCCCAGCGGGTTCACTGGCAAAGCCAGTATGAGGGTGGCCGAGGGGCCGTCCGGGAATTATGTGAGCTGATTTTGCAGGCCAAGGGCTGCTGGTCCGCCGTTTTGACCCAGGCTGGGCAACAGGGGCATTGTTGATGCTGCGTTTGCGGCTTCCCAGCCTGGGTTTTACCGTGCTGCTTATGTGTCTTGCCGGACTGGTCTGGTGGTCATGGCCGCAGCGCCCCCTGTCGCTCCCGCAAATTGACTGGCACGGTCAAATTCATAAGGGCGATCAGGCCGCTGAAGATGTTGTCATGCGCCAGTATGATGCCGCCGGGAAGCTGGACTTACTGGCCACGGCGCACACGGCCTATCACGAACCGCGTCGCGATCAGACCATACTCAAAGACGTCGCAGTCAAACGTTTTCGACCCGGCCAGGAACTGAATCTGAGCGCCAATCAGGGCAAGGTCGATGGATCCAGCCACCTGATTACCCTGTGGGGGAATGTCATCGGGACAATGAAACCAGATACCCGTTTTCTGACCGAGAGGGTGCACTATAACCCGCAAACGGGCATTATTAGCACCCAGGATCCGGTTCGTCTGGAACATGGTCAGGACTGGATGACCGGAATGGGGCTTTGGGCGTCGGTCAAAACCGAGGAGGTCAATATTTTGCGGAATGTACGTGGTGTTTATGCGCCTTAAGCATGGCTCGGTAGGGCGTTACTGGCCGGTCGGGCTGATGATAGTTTCCCTGGCGGCCCTGGCGGCCCCTGCTGCCCAACAGACGTTGGCCAAAGGACCCATTCATATCAGTGCAGATACGCTGCATGCCGAAAACAAGCCTTCCCAGCAGGCCACTTATCTCGGCAATGTCGTTATGACCCAGGGCGATGTGGTCATTCATGCCAACAAACTCGTCATAGCTGCCCTGCAGGGCAAAGTACAAACGGCCACGGCAACTGGTAGTCCCGTCAGCTTTACCATGTCCAGCGCGCAGCGCCACGGCTATGGAAATACCCTGATTTACAAGCCGGGTTCGGGGGAAATTGTGTTGCAGGGAAACGCCCATCTCTGGCAGGAAAAAAATGAAATCAGTGGCCAGCAGGTAACCTACTTTTTGAATAACCAGCAAACGGCAGTGACGGCAGCCCCCGGACAGCGCGTCCACTCCGTGTTTTATCCTGCAGCAGCAAACCGCTCTGCCAGCGGTGGGAGGCCATGAGCGATCTGCTCCAGGCCCAGTCCCTGGTCAAATCCTATCGTCGTCGTACGGTTGTCCGGGATGTTTCTGTTCAGGTTGCCGCCGGGGAAGTCGTGGGCTTGCTCGGCCCCAATGGCGCTGGCAAAACCACCACTTTTTACATGATGGTCGGACTGGTACGTCCGAATCGCGGTCATATTTTTCTGCAGCAACGTGATATCACTGCACTCCCCATGCATGAACGGGCGCGCATGGGATTGGGTTACCTGCCTCAGGAACCATCGGTATTTCGGCAAATGAGCGCAGCAGATAATATTCTCGCGGTTCTGGAGACCCTGCCGCTCAGTAAAGCCGAGCGCCAGGATCGCCTGGATCAGCTCCTGGCTGAATTGCATTTGGGCCTGCTGCGCGACACCAAGGGGCACAGTCTCTCCGGCGGCGAGCGGCGCAGGGTGGAAATTGCGCGCGCCTTGGCCATGAGTCCGCGCTTCATCTTGCTGGATGAACCCTTTGCGGGGATCGACCCGATTTCTGTTTTAGAAATTCAACGTCTTATTCAGGACTTACGTGAACGCGGCATAGGTATCCTGATTACTGATCATAATGTGCGCGAAACATTAGGCATTTGCGAACGCGCCTATATACTGCATGATGGGAAGGTGCTGACGGCCGGGAGCCCACAGGAAATCGTGGATGATCCCATGGTTCGTCAGGTATATCTGGGAGATCAGTTTCGAATCTGAATCTGGAAGGCAATGAAACAAGGTTTAGAACTCAAACTCGGTCAGCATTTGGCCATGACCCCGCAGCTGCAGCAGGCCATCCGCCTGCTGCAGTTATCGACGGTTGATCTGCAACAGGAAGTTCAGGGGATGCTGGAAAGCAATCCCCTTCTGGATGAGGACGTATCCGGTGAAGAAACCGGAGTCCCCGGCAGCGCTCCAGAACCCGGTGAAAGCTCCGGTGAAGATCGCCAGCTGGATCTGGCTGCGGAAGATACTTTGCCTGATGATTTGCCGGTCGACAGCCAATGGGATGACGTGTTTGATCTGGGCACCAGTGCATCAGGTGGAGGTTCTGATGATGAGCTTCCCGACTTTGAAGCACGGAACAGTCACAGTCAAAGTCTTCAGGATTATCTGCGCTGGCAGGCGGATATGACGCACTTCAGTCCTGAGGAGCGCAACATGGCGGAGATGATCATTGATGCCATTGATGATCGCGGTTATCTGGTTGAAAATCCAGACGATCTGGCTGCTGCTATGGGTGCTGATGCTGCCGTTTTCCAGGCGGTATTGTTGCGCGTTCAGGACTTTGACCCTCCCGGTGTGGCGGCGCGTGATCTGAGTGAGTGTCTTTTGTTGCAGCTCAGGCAGTTGACGGATGTAGACGCCAGCGTGCAAAAGTTGGCGATGGATGTTGTCAAAGACCATTTGCAAGCCCTGGGTCGCCATGATTATCCACGGCTGTGCGCCAGTCTGGGGGTTGATGAGGGCATGCTGGGAGCAGCCATGGCGCTCATTTCCGCCCTCAACCCTAAACCGGGTGAAGAAGTCGGAAGCGAAAATACCGAGTATGTCATTCCCGATGTGATTGTGCGCTGGTCCGGAAAGCGTCTGCGGGTTGACCTGAACCCTGAGGCCATGCCCAAGCTGCGCATCAACCGCCGCTATGCGGGCATGGCCGGGGGCAAAGATGCCGCTCATAAATATATTCAGGATCAGCTCAATGAGGCGCGCTGGTTTATCAAAAGCCTGCAAAGTCGTCAGGAAACCATTTTGAAAGTGGCTCGGGCAATTGTGGATAAGCAGAAGGATTTTTTTAGCAACGGTCCGGAATCCATGCGCCCCATGGTGCTGCGCCATATCGCTGAAACCGTGGAAATGCATGAATCCACGGTTTCCCGGGTGACCAACCAGAAATACATGGTTACTCCCCGAGGTCTTTTCGAGTTCAAGTACTTTTTTTCCAGTCATGTGGGAACAGACAGTGGCGGCTCAGCATCAGCGACGGCCATTCGCGCCCTGCTCATCAAATTGACCCAGGCGGAAAATCCCAAACATCCTTTAAGTGATGCAGAAATTGCCAAGGTTCTCGCCGATCAGGGCATTCAGATTGCCCGCCGGACGGTAGCCAAATATCGGGAAGCGGCTAATATCCCGCCGGCAAGCCAGCGTCGGCGGCTTTAGTTTTCGACGTCCATAATACAGGGTTTTTTGTGGCGGCGGTTGGCGCTACACTGAAGCCGGACCCCGATCAGGGGCGATTATCATAAACAATCCTCGCAAGAGGACAGGAGAGCGCCATGCAAATTACCATTACCGGTCAGCACCTGGACCTGACAGAAGCCCTGAAAAACCATGCAGAAGAGAAAATCGGCAAGCTTGATCGACATTTTGATCAGGTGATTGATGCCCGGGTTGTTCTGAAACATGCGCCCCATGAAAATCCCGAAAATACCGCTGATGTGACTATGTATGCGGCTGGTCATGTGTTTCACGCCGTATCCCAGCATGCCGACATGTATCGCGCCCTGGATCTGGTCACCGAAAAACTGGAAAGCCAGATTGACAGTTACAAGGAAAAACGCCAGGACCGGCGTAATGATAATCCCTCCGGTCTGGCAGCCATTGCCGAGATGGAATGACCCTCAACCATGACGACTCTGCCCTTAACTCCCCAACAAGTTCTGATTGATCCTCCGGTTACGGATGCCGGAGCCGTGCTGGACGCCTTGGCGGCGCTTCTCGCAGAGTCGACCGGACAAACAGCTTCCGTCATTGCTGAGGCCCTGAAAAGTCGTGAAGAGCAGGGTTCCACTGGAATCGGTCATGGTGTCGCGCTTCCCCATGCCCGCATTGACGGCGTAACTGAAGTGGCTGTGGCGGCCCTGCGCAGTGCTCAGGGAATCCCCTTTGCCGCACCGGATGGTCTGGAGGTGCAGGTATTTATTGCGGTGGCCGTACCCAAAACGGCGGCTACGGCTCACCTTGAAATTCTTTCGACCCTGGCGGTACGTTTGGCCTCTGAGGCAGTGCGTGCAGACTTGCTCAAGGTGCACAATGCCGAAGGATTCTTTACCGCAATGACCCATTCTGATTAGTTTTTAGGAAAGACGCAGACATGGAAAGACAAATCAGTCTGCGTCGGCTTTGCGAAGATCTCCACAAGGAGATGTTCTGGGATTGTCTGCATCGACCGGATAAGGATTGCCAGCTGTGTGGCGACCCCTGGGCGGAAGACGATATCGGTGGCGCGGCTCTGGTCGGTTTTCTGAATTTTATTCGTCCCCACGTCGTACAAATAGCCGGAACTTGTGAACTTCAGTTTCTACGGGATAACCCCCTGAGTTTTGAGCAATTTCTGACGGGAAAGCTGAGCCTGTTGGTACTGTGCGAAAGTGAAACGCTGAGTCCAGAGCTTCTGGAGGCACTGCGGTCCCGGCAAGTGGCGGTCATGACGACTGCGTTGGAGGCCCCGAAGGTGCTTGCCCGTCTGCAACTTTACCTGCATCGCGAGCTGGCTCCCCGGCAGCAAGTGCATGGAGTGTTGGTGGATGTGCTGGGCGTTGGGTTGTTGTTGCAGGGCGAGGCCGGTATCGGCAAAAGCGAGCTGGCGCTGGAGCTGGTTAGCCGTGGTCACCGTCTGGTAGCCGATGACAGTGTATTATGTGTGCGTGAGGCGCCTCAGGTGATCACCGGCCATTGTCCGGCTCCTTTGCGGAATTTTCTGGAAGTGCGGGGCCTGGGTATTATCAACATCCGGGAATTTTTTGGCGCGGCGGCTATCGTTCGTTCCAAACGCATTCGTCTGGTGGTCGAAATTCAGGATATGCAGGATATGGAGCTGGGCGACATCGACCGACTGCAGGGTAAGGTCGACAATCTGGATATTCTGGGGGTTCCGCTGACGCGCTTGCGCATTCCGGTTTCGGCAGCGCGCAATCTTGCCGTGCTGGTGGAAGCAGCGGCCCGCAGCCAGTATGTGAAAGAGTCCGGAGGCGACATGCTCGCTGACTTTGAAGAACAGGTACGTCTGAGTGTCGGGGAGGAATGATGGCCGAGCGGGACTTCATTATTGTCAGCGGACTGTCAGGATCGGGAAAATCCACGGTGCTCCAGGCGCTCGAAGATCAGGGGTATTATTGTGCGGATAATTTGCCCGCTACCCTGCTGGTGGCCTTTGGCGCGCAGCTGGCGCATCGCGAGGGGCAGTCATTATTGGCGGCCGTCAGCATAGATGTACGTAATCGCGATTTTTTTGCGGCCTTGCCACAGGCCCTCAAAGATTTACGGGATGCGTATGGACTGCATCCACGTATTTTGTTTCTGGAAGCGGGCGAAGACACCCTGTTGCAGCGCTACAGTGAAACCCGCCGCCGCCATCCCCTGACCGATGACAGTGCGGCTACTCCCGGTGAATCCCTGCTGAAAGCTTTGCAAAGAGAGCGGGAAATGGTGCAACCTCTCGCTGATATGGCAGACAAAAGGCTGGATACTTCACGGATCAATACCCACCAGTTGCGCCTGCGGGTGCAGGCCTGGAGTCTGGCGTCGCAGCACTATGGCAATTTGGTATTGCTGCTGCAATCTTTTGCCTTCAAGCGCGGGCTGCCACTGGATTCTGATTTTGTGTTTGATCTGCGTGCCTTGCCCAATCCGCACTATGATCCGGAGTTGCGGGCTTTAACGGGGCGCGATACTGCCGTACAGGCTTTTTTGGCAGGGCGTCCAGAGCTAGAGACCGCGCTGGAATCCTTGCGGAGTTTTTTGCAGGTGTGGTTACCCCCCTTTGCCCGGGAACATCGTAATTATGTGACAGTATCCCTGGGTTGTACGGGGGGGCAGCACCGCAGTGTGTACATGGTGGAAGTTCTGGCGCGTGAATTACTGAGTAAAGGCCAACGCATTCTGATTCAGCATCGTGAACTGAATATCACCGAGACTTTGACATGATTCACCTTGTTCTGCTCACCCATGCAGGTATGGGCGTGGCATTTGCCAATACCCTGGAACATATTTTCGGCACCATGCCAGCAGCCGTCGAGGTTGTGGAGATTCTGCCCGACGCTAATCCCGAAACCGGGCGCAAGCGCCTGTGGGAATTCATTGAAAAACTGCCGGAAGGTGATGCCATGCTGATTCTCAATGATCTTTACGGAGCAACCCCGGCAAACCTGATTCCGGCGATTCTTCCCGAAGACCGCGTAGCAGCCATTAGCGGTTTGAATCTGGCGATGCTGCTGCGGGCCTTATCGCGGCGCGAAGAAGGTTTGGCCGCAGCCCGTCAGGGGGCCTTGGATGGGGCTGTGCAGGGAGTTGTAGATATTCTTGCTCTGCGTGCTGTACCACGTACCTGACCATAAGCCTGGAGCGGGTGGCGGTCATTCGCCACAATGTCCGGTGTTGCTGGCGCTATGGTCGCACATTCGCTGTCAGGTTATGCTGAAAACAATTTAAGTCTGACCTCGTTGTCGGGGAGTATGTGTTGTGACGGTCCGTGTTGACTATCCTATTATTAATTCGTTGGGCTTGCATGCCCGGCCTTCGGCGAAGTTTGTCAGTCTTTCGGCACGTTACCCCTGTGCTGTCTGGCTGGAGCGCGATGCTCAGCGGGTCAATGGTAAAAGTATCATGGGCTTGATGACCCTGGCCGCAGCCCAGGGAACCATTCTGACGTTGGAAACCGAAGGAGAGGGAGAGCAGGCCTGTGCCGATGCCTTGCTGGCCCTGGCTAAGGACCGATTCGGGGAAGATGCATGAGTTTTGAACTGGCAGGTATAGGGGCTTCTGGTGGCATTGCGATTGGCACAGCGCTGGTGCTGGAGCCGACGACGCTGGATATTCCCGAACATATTCTGGCTCCAGAAGCTGTGGAGGCAGAAGTGCTGCGCTTACGTGCAGCTCTCAGCACTGCCCGTGATGAACTTTTTGCGGTACGTGACGTGATTCCTGCCGACGCACCCCAGGATACCCGCCTGTTTATTGATGCGCATCTCCTGATGCTGGATGATCCCGCCTTGCGGGAAAGACCGTTACGTTCCATTCGCGAAGATCACCGCAATGCGGCCTGGGCCATTCAGCTGGAACGGGAACGCCTGCTGGAAATTTTTGACCGCATGGAAGATGCCTATCTGCGTGCCAAGCGGGAAGACATTATTCAGGTGACCGATCGGGTATTACGGCAGCTCGTTGGCTGGGAGCCGCCGACGCTGCAGAGTGCGGAAGGACAAATCATCATTGCTGAAGAGTTGAGCCCTGCTGATACCGTGCTCATGAAAAAGGACAAGGTCCTGGCCTGGGTGACCGACTTTGGCGCAGCAAACTCGCACGCCGCCATTCTCGCACGGAGTCTTGGTCTGCCAGCGGTCGTTGGCGCCCATTCTGCCAGTCGTCTGCTACGCAGCGGCGACATGGTCATTGTCGATGGTGATCAGGGCATTATTCTGGTGGCACCCGACGCGCTGGTACTGCGACAGTATCAAGGTTTACAGGAACAACGACAGCGCCGCCGCCGGCTTCTGGAAGAACAACGGGATCTGCCCGCCATTACTGCCGATGGTGTAGAAATTCATTTGCGGGCCAACATCGAATTACCGGACGACTCCAGTCTGGTGCGGCGCATGAATGCCGATGGTGTGGGTTTGTATCGCAGTGAGTTTCTGTTTATGAATCGTCCCGATATTCCTGATGAAGAAGAGCAGTATCAGGCCTTTTCCCGGGTGGTGACTGAAATGGCAGGGGCTCCCGTTACCATCCGCTCGTTGGATATTGGTGCCGATAAGGGGTTAAGTGACGACGAAACGACCACACATAATGCCCTGAATCCGGCTTTGGGTTTGCGTGGACTACGCCTTTGTCTGCGTCGTCCCGAGTGGTTTCGCCCGCATTTGCGGGCCATATTGCGGGCTTCGGCCCTGGGGCCGGTGCGTTTGATGCTGCCGATGCTCAGCAGTATGAGCCAATTGCTGCAAAGCCGGGCGCTGGTAAGTGAATTGCAGGCAGAATTGCGTGGCGAGGGGCTGCCCTGTGATCCGGATATGCCTCTCGGGATTATGGTAGAAGTGCCCGCCGTGGCCATGGCCGCGCACTATTTTGCCGGTTGTGCCGATTTTTTCTCCATCGGGACCAACGATCTTATTCAATATGCCCTGGCGGTTGATCGTGGCGATGATGATGTCAATGATCTTTTTGATCCGTTGCACGTCGGCGTCCTGGCTTTGATTCAGCACACCATTGCTGCCGGGCGCGCCAAGGGTATTCCAGTAGCAATGTGTGGCGAAATGGCAGCCAATCCGGCCTTTACACCATTACTGCTGGGCTTGGGTTTGCGGGAATTCAGTATGTACCCGGGGGCAATTCCCGAGGTGAAGGAAATCATCCGCCAGACATCCATTGCCGAAGCCGAACAGTTGGCAATGGGTGCTCTGGCGGGAGAATTTTCTGTGGCCCTGGAGACCGGCCATAGCTAGATCACCCATGCACCGTATGGGGGTCGGGTTGATACTGCTCCTGTTGCTGCTGCTCATCGGAATGTTTGTTTTCTGGTTCATCGGTGGCCCCCGTATTGTTCTGGAAGAAGTTCTCGCTACCCGCCTGCAGACCCCCGTACATCTGCAGGCCAATCCCCGCTTTTATCGGGGCAAGCAGCAATTGCAGGTGACCCTGCAAGGCTTGCGGATCGGAACAGCAGCACAGCCCCGCCTGCGGTTGCGGCGGCTGATGTTCAGTGTGCTCTGGCGCCCCCTGCTTGCCGGGCATATAAAAATCCGCCAGATTTTTCTGGATCAGCCTTCTGTGTATGGTCCCTGGCCAGCCAGCCCGGGCTCGGCAGCTTCTTCCGCCAATATGAATGTCAGTCTGCCGGGAGACATCCAGATCCGCGATGGCAGTTTGCGCTGGTCTGGTCTGGCGGGACATGTCTTACAGCTGTCCGATGTGCAGGCCAGTTTCCCTCGTTCTGGTGCCGGGGCCGCTACCGGACGCTGGTTCTGGAATCAACATGCGGGTCAAGGCCGTTTGCAAATGGATATTCACTCCACCAGCGGACTTTCTCTGCGCAATTTGCAATTGCTGATTGGCACTCGTCAGGTTCCCGATGCCCTGAGTCTCCAGATGCCGCGCCTGGAAATTCAGGATAAAGTTCTGCAGATTCCCGCGCTGCAGGTCCGTTGGCAAGATAATCATGAGCGGCGGATGGAGCTTTCCCTGCAGGATTTACAGGCCCAGCCAGGGCTGCAGAAAATTGCGCTGCGCAGCGCGACACTGCAAGCCGGATCAGATTTTCACATGCAGATTGATCATGCCCGGTTTTCCTGGGCGCAATGGACCGGTCAGGCAGGCTATGTCCTCAGTGCAGAGCATCTGCCTGAGCTGGCAAAAAAATGGGGATTGTTCTGGCCGAAATTGACGAACCCCAAGGTCCCGCGATATTTCAAAATGAGCGGCAAGCTGGCCTGGAAAAATCCCCGCTTCGACTGGAGCATCCGCCAGGGACTGCTAGATAGCAGTCCCTGGTCTGGAAACATTACGGGAACCTGGCAACCCCTCAAAATTCATCTGGCTTTACAGATCCAGCGCCTGAACCTTGGTGCCTATCTCCCCGCGCCCAAAGCGGGTCCAGGAGCGGTACTACCCAAGCTTCCCGCAACCTGGCCGATCACCGGCTCGCTGCAGATCGGGCAGCTGATCTGGGGAAAAATCCGGGCGGAGAACGTGCTTATCCGTAGTCGAAAACCATGATGCAGATTGCCGACATATTGCTGGACTGGTACGGCGAAAATGGCCGTCATGGTCTGCCCTGGCGACAGACCCGGGACAGTTATCGCCTGTGGCTTGCGGAAATCATGTTGCAGCAAACCCAGGTGGAAAGTGTCAAGCCCTATTACCAGCGGTTTCTGGACGTCCTGCCCAATTGGGAGGCTTTGGCTGTTGCGCCCCAGGATCAGGTGCTGGCCTTGTGGAGCGGTTTGGGCTATTACGCCCGGGCCCGCAACGCCCAACGTGCTGCGCAAAAAATCATGACGGATTTTGCGGGTGAATTTCCCGATACGCCGGAAAGTGCAGAAAGTCTCCCGGGAGTGGGGCGCAGTACGGCTGCTGCAGTACTGGCCAGTGCTTTTGCCCAGCAACGCCCTATTCTCGATGCCAATGCCCGCCGTGTCCTGATCCGGACCCAGGCCATTAGTAGTGATCCCAAGGCCAGCAAGACCCTGCAGCATTTGTGGAAGCTGGCTGAGGCACTGACGCCCGCTGATGCCCACACCTACAATCAGGCTATTCAGGACTTCGGCGCAATGATTTGCCTTCCACGGCATCCTCACTGCGACGCATGCCCCTTACAACGGCATTGCCTGGCTTATGCGGGTGGGTTGAGTGAACAACTGCCGCTGCCCACCCGCAAGCCGGAAAAACCCGATCGCTGCGTTTTTTTTCTGCAGTTAGAAGATCGTAGTGGACGGATATTTCTTGAAAAAAGACCGGATTCTGGCATATGGGGTGGGCTCTGGTGTCTGCCTCAATTTAACCCGGAAGGTTCGTCGAACCCCTTCCTTTGCAATGATCAGCAAAAGGCCCTTGCCGATGGGATCCTGCTGCGCGAGCGGGTAAGACAGTTCTGTGTCCTCCGTCATGGTCTTACCGTAGAAGTAAAGGCGCTGACAATGGTTCAAAAGCATGTATTTACCCATTTTCAATTACACTTCCGCTGCATTCTCGCGACGGTGCAAGACGATCAAATTGTGCCGGGTGTCGCAGATCAGATTTTGACAGGACGTTGGTTTACCCGGGAAAATGCCCTGGCAGAAGGATTGCCAACCCCTGTTCGCAAGATTCTCAGTCAGACTTCGTAACTTGCCCGTGAGACAGGTTCAGGTAAGATGGGCGGCGTCTCCTTAATATCCTGATGTTCTAGCGAGGAAGTTTCTTATGTCTCGAATGGTGCAATGCGTAAAACTGGGTCACGAAGCTGAAGGTCTGGATCGTCCCCCTTATCCTGGCCCACTGGGCGCGCGTATTTATCAGGAAGTTTCCAAGGAAGCCTGGCAGGGTTGGCTGAAGCATCAGACGATGTTGATTAATGAATATCGTCTTTCGCCGATAGATCCCAAGTCCAGAACTTTTCTGGAAAAACAGATGGAAGCCTACTTTTTTGGTGACGGCGCGCAGCAACCTGAAGGCTTTGTTCCGCCTTCTGCCTGAGCAGTTCAAAAACAACCCGGAGGAAGTCGTTTCGGCAACCTCCCATATTTCCCATCCTCTCCATAAGCTGTTTCTCCAGCGTCGTCGTTGAATGACGACAGGCGCGCGCGGCGTCAGATCATCCATTTATTATAAAATCCTTTCCACCTGTCGCTAACAAGTGACGTATTACCATGCGTTCCGGGGTGGCGGCGATCGCTGACAGGCTATGGGATAAACCAGGGACTTATTTTTATCTGACTGATAGTTAAGCGCAAATAATTTTGCACCGGGAGTTTTCGTGCCCGGATTTTTATTGGCTGGAGATGGGACGTTAAGGTTGATTCTGCCTGTTTCAGCGCCATGAATGTTTTTATATTTTATTTTCTTATTATAATCATTAACTTAAAAAGTTGGCACGCGTTATGCTATGAGGTTATCGCTGCTGAAACAGCGCCGCTGCAAGCGGAAATCTGGAACCACCTTTTGAGGAGAGCTTATTTATGAAGAAAATTGTTGCCCTGACTGCTGCATTGTCTTTCTTGACTGCTACTGCTGCTTTTGCGACCACCGAAGTGCCTGCCAAGGCTCCTGAAAAGATGGTTGAGCACAAAGCGCCTGAGCACAAAATGGTAAAGAAAGCCGAGCACAAGAAAATTGAGCACAAGAAAATGGTGAAGAAGGCTGAAATGAAGAAGCCTGAAATGGCAAAGAAAATGGAAGAAAAGAAGGCTGAACCAGCTGCATAAGTAGCTTCAATCCGCAGCCTGATGGCGCGGAGTTCAGTTGTGCAGATGAACCCGGGGAATCTTCTCCGGGTTTTTTACGTCCGATAAATCTAAAAACGGCAGTTGCCGTGGGTGCTTTGCCGCGACTTTTGTTTCGAGCCGTTGTTGTTCTTGGCGAAATCCAGCGCCCGTCAGGAGAGCTGTTTGAGCCCGTAGGGCGAGTTCTCTCCTGACAGCAGGATGAGTCTTAGAACAACAGGCAAGGAACAATGGAGCAAAAAGCACCCACGGCAACTGCCGTTTTCAGGATAAAATATCAAAATTGATATTGCAGGCTCATGTTCACAGAACGTCCTGAACCAGGTAGTGCTGTGCCATAAGTCATGGGGCGCTGGCCCAGATAAAGCCCTCCAAGTGGTTGTTCATAAAACTGGTTCAAGAGATTCGCGAGTTCCAGGCTGGCCTGCCAGTGGCCCTGCCGATATGCGGTGCGCAGATTCAATAAGCCATAGCCAGCTGTTTGCGGTTCATTACGCAGCGCGTCTACCTGGTTTTTTGCGGCAACCAGCTGTTCTTCGATAGTGTTGCGCCATGCTCCCCAGTTTTGATGCAAGGCAAGTCGCAAGTTTAAGGGCATCATGTGGTAGAGGGGCGTATGGTTGCTCAAGTTATCCCCGCGCACATAGGCGGCTTTTGCCGACATTGTAAATGTTCCATAACGCCGGGTTTGTGCCAGACGGGCAGAGCTATCCATATTGATACCCCATATTTCGGCGGTTTGATTGGCAAATTGCAAATAGACAAAACCGCTTTCCGCGTGCAGATTTGCCGCTGTGCAGGCTCCTCCCAGGCTGGTCGGACAGCGGACAGCACCAATATAATTATGAATGTAGGTAAAGTAAGGCTGAATTTGCACGTGCCAGATTTGTGGATCTGAGCCATGGAAATTGGCAGCCAGACTGACCGTGTTGGCTGTTTCTGGTTTCAGGTTGAGATTACCAATATAACCATTACCATCGTTGAACCAGCCGATCATATTCATGGCCATGGCATTGCTGGACCAGGGGTAGAGTTCGTAAAGGCTGGGGGCTTGGGCTTTACGCGCCAGTCCCAGGGTATAGCTACTGTGTTTATCGGGCTGGTAGTGCACGATGGCCGAAAAATTCCAGATGGTGTACTGGCGCTGGCGATCACTCCGGTTGAATGTACCCGGCAAGCTTTGCGGGTTGTCCGGGTTTCCATACATCATGGCATTGTAACCTTGGACTGGGCCGGAGTTCATGCGCACATCTTCCAGCCGCAGGCCAAGATCACTGTTCCATTGTGGATCCCATTGCGTTTTCAGGTCGGCGAAAGCGGCATAGCGATCCCTTCTGCCATTGTCGATAGTTATATAAGTATTGGGACCCATCATGCTCATTTTACTGGTTGCTGGGGGCCACCAGTCGTTCAGATGTTCATGGTTGTAACTGGCACCGAATTCCAGGCGATTGCGTGTGTCCAGAGGCACAGCAATTTTGCCCTTTACGCCGTTATTCACGCCCTGAGTGTTCATTGGCATGCCCATCATGGCGCCCAGGTTTTTGTCTGCAAGGAAGTTCATGTTGTGTTGAACTACCTGATTGTAAGCCTGTAATTCTAATTCACCCCATTGAAAGCGTCCCTGATAATGGAGGTTAAGGCGGGTACTGTGATTTCCGGTCATATCCATGCGGGCACTGGGAAATCCTTGGTAGGGAATGCTCTGATATTGCACGCCCAGTTCCAACACCTGCTGTTTCCAGCGGTAGGCAGCATTGAGATTCTGGTATACTGCCTCATACAGGGATGAAGCCACCACATCGCCGGGAATGCCGTAGGTTACAGGCTTGAAAGCTTTTGCTGCGGTGTAGTTGCCGCCATGTACATAGGAGCCGCTATAGTTAATGCTGAAGTGCCGGGTAGCCGCAGCGGCATTCAGATGCGTCCCGTAAATATGGCCATTACTTTGATAAAACTCGCCTACGCTGCCGCCACTCACAAAATGACTGCCGGTCTTTGCGAAAATTGGTTGCGGAGATTTGACGATGACGGCCCCACCAACAGCGTTGCCCCCCACACTTACCGGAACCACCGTGGGATAGATGGTTATCTGACCAATGGCAGCTGGCGGAAGGTACGAAAGTGGTGGGTTCATATGATTGGCACAGGCATTGGGAGTGCTGAATCCGTTAACCTGCAAGAGCAGCTGATTGTCACTCAAGCCGTTTAAAACTGGCAATCCGGATACTCCACCTGCGGCGGAAACAGAACCTTCGGGGATGTTCTGCAAAATCTTCGCGGTATTGCTTGCCAGATGGGCATTATCACGCGCATTGGCCGAGGCATTCAGGACGCCATCTGCAGAGTCCGTCATGAATCCATATCCTGGTAGGTTAATGTTAATGGTCATCGGGGTTGTTGCCCCAGAGCTGTTGGCCAGTGCCAGCAAGACCGCGCCGATAAGCGGATGGATGGGGGCTCGTCGCATGAAATTCTCCTGATAATTAAAGTTATTTTTGGAATTTTGCGGCGTTTGAGGATTACGGGTGGGAACGCGTCCTCACTTTTTTATGGCAAGATCGTATTCGATCTCCACAGTAGTTTGTAATTCTAATGTTTTGCTGGTTAATAGAGCGATATTATTAAAGTATATTAAGGTTATCTGATGTTCTTGCGATTTGTTTCCGGCGAATTTACGCTGGAGCCTGGGTATTTTTGGGAGTGCAAAGCTTCATGGTTCTTCGTCCAAGTTCCATTTCCAAGCTGGTCGTGTTTGGCTTCGGTCTGGCCATCGTGCCACTGGTATTGGTCATTGTCAGCGTGACGCTTTCCATCGCGCATTTTGCCGAACAGGGGCAGGTCAGTATTCTCCGGGCAGTGGCCATGAGTGATGCGGCCAATCGCATGAATAACGCCGTGCGTTCCATGGAGCGTTATGGTCTGCAATACACTGTACTGCAGGATCAGGCATTACTGGTTTTGTATGATCAGAGCTTTAGCGAGTACCAAAAAGCCAGTACCCAGTTTGCGGCGGCAGGCCCCTCGCCGGTCGACCTGGAGCGGCTGCATCATCTGGCTGAAAATCTATCCCGTGCCCGTCAGCTATTACCCCTGGTTTCCCTGGAGGGCAACCGGAGTGCTCTGGCAGGTGATTTCAGCCGGGCCAGCGGGGAGGCCCAAAGTCTGCAAAGTGATGTGAATGAAGGAATCAGTACAGAGGTCGGTAAACTGGGCACGCGTGCGTTGGCCATTAAACGGCTGACCATTTTTGAGGTGCTTCTGGTTTTACCCCTGTCAGTCGCGGTAGCTATTGTGTTCATTATTCTCATTACCCGACCGGTGCGGCGTCTGGACCAAGCGGTGTCCGGGCTGGGTGCAGGTGATCTGGAAACACCCATAACGGTCAAAGGTCCGCGCGACATAGCCAGTTTGGGAGATCGCCTGGAATGGTTGCGGAACCGTCTGAACGCTCTGGAAGCGGCCAAGCTGCATTTTCTGCGTCAGCTTTCCCACGAGCTGAAAACGCCTCTCACAGCCATTCGCGAAGGATCAGAGTTGTTGCAGGATGATCTCGGCCAGAATCTCAGTGCTGAGCAGCAGGAAATTGTACAGATTGTAGGGGATAACAGCTTACGCTTGCAGCGCCTCATAGAAGATTTGTTGCGCTTTAGTCTGGCGGAGGGGCCTGTGGGGGCAGGGATGGTGCAGGAGTTATCTTTGACGCATGTGGTAGAGGATCTGCTGCTGAGTTATAAGCCCAGCCTAAGAAGTAATGCATTGCACCTGGAAACCCGGCTTGAGGAGGTGCGTATTCGCGGACATGCAGATCGACTCCGCACTATTTGTGATAATTTGTTGTCAAATGCCGTGAAATTTTCTCCTCAAAACGCTACCATACGGGTGGATTTGCAAGTACAGGACGAAGATGCGGTGTTGGACGTTCAGGATGAGGGTCCTGGAGTGGATCCCGATGAGCGGGAAAAGATTTTTGATATTTTGTATCGCGGCGAAGCTTCGGATTCCGGAAAAATAGAAGGTAGTGGTCTCGGGTTGGCCATTGCCAGGGAATATGTGTTGAGTTATGGGGGAAGTCTTGAATTGCAGGATAAAAAAACACCAGGTGCTTGGTTTAGATTGCGCTTACCCCTTGCTGGGCAGGATGCTTCCCATGCTCATCATTCCGCTGATACTGACGGGATGCGCCAGCACCCCGGTCCCAGCTCTTCCGTCTAACGCCGTACTGCTCAAACCGGGGGAACAGATTATTAAAACCAGTGAGCTGGCAACCCTCAAGGCACAAATAGCCGAACTGGAAAAAGTGACCCCGGTGACTGCACCCTGCATTTCCGAAAAAGCCGAAGCAGCTGTTCTGAGTAAACAGTTGGCCGATGCAAGGGCAGGAGATCCCGGATACCAAAAGCTGGAAAACAAGGTGAACGACTTGCAAAATCGTCTTCTCCAGTCGCAGCAGCATGAAGCCGAATTACGTCGTAAACTGAACGAATTGGTACAAATAGAGAAAAACGCCCGCTTTCCGCAGGGACACTGAATCATGGCAGATAAAGGTAAAATCCTGCTGGTAGACGACGACGCAGATTTGCTGCGCCTGTTGTCGCTGCGCATGAAAACGGCAGGATATAACATCAGTACGGCGGCTAATGGTAATGAAGCTCTGGCGCTGTTGGCCATGGAGCATCCGGGTCTGGTAATTACCGACCTTAAAATGGACCAGATGGATGGCATGGCCCTGCTGGATGCCATTCGTCGGGAGTATCCCACCTTGCCCGTCATCATTTTGACAGCCCACGGTTCCATACCCGATGCCTTGCTGGCCGCCAATCAGGGGGTTTTTGCCTTTTTGACCAAGCCCTTTGATGGTAAAGATCTGATGGCCCAGGTTGAGCGCGCTTTTAGTTTGACCGCAGCCGTAGCCCCATCTTCCGGAAAAAAGGGCAAGGATACCAGTTGGGATAGAATTTTGACCCGTAGCCCTAAAATGCAGGCGGTGCTGGATCAGGCACGCCTGGTAGCGGCCTCCGATGCCAGCGTTTTTGTGCACGGTGCCAGCGGTACGGGCAAAGAGTTGCTGGCTCAGGCCATTCATCAGGCCAGTCCACGGCGTGCGCAGCCATTTATTGCCCTGAATTGTGCGGCATTTCCGGAGCAGTTGCTGGAGTCGGAGCTTTTTGGTCACAAGAAAGGCGCTTTTACCGGGGCGGCCAATAATCATCAGGGATTATTCCAGGCAGCGGAAAAGGGCACCCTGTTTTTGGACGAAATTGGTGATATGCCGCTTTCCCTGCAGGTCAAATTATTACGGGCTCTGCAAGAACGCATGATTCGCCCGGTAGGGTCGACAGAAAGCATCGCCGTCGATGTCCGCATCATCTCCGCCAGTCATCGTGATCTGGAAAAAGAAATGGCTGAACGGCGTTTTCGCGACGACTTGTATTATCGTCTTTGCGTGGTGACGCTGGAATTGCCCGCCCTGGCCGAACGCCCTGAGGATATTCCCTTGCTGGCAGAGTTTTTTCTGCGCGATACCGCCGCTAAAAACCGCAAGGATGTGCGCGGTATTGCTCCGGAGGCGATGGAGCTCCTGGTGGCGGCGCCCTGGCCAGGAAACGTCCGGCAGTTAGCCAATGTCATTGAGCAGGCGGTGGTTTTATCCACCACACCACGTATTGGTGCGCCCCTGATTCGCCACGCCCTGCGCGACAAAGAGGGCGAAGTCATGCCCCTGGCCGATGCCAAAGGGCGTTTCGAAATGAACTATCTTATTCAGATCATGCGCATGACCCGGGGAAATGTGAGTCAGGCGGCTCAGTTGGCGCAGCGCAACCGCACCGAATTTTATCGTTTGTTAAGACGCTATCACCTGGATCCATCAGCCTTCAAGGAAAATGGAACGGTAGATGAAGAAGAAGGCGAAGAATGAGCTAATTGTGATGAAAGTGTTGATCATCTGATTTTTTGGCGGCGGGCGGGGCTGCTTCGAGTTCAGCAATCACATTCTTGATATCCTGTAAAAGCAGACCCGCCATATCTCGTGAAAACCCTTCTCGAATGACTAGCCGTAATACGGCGATTCCGCCGGCATTTTCCGGTAGGGTGTAAGCAGGAACCTGCCAGCCCCGAATACGCAGCCGTTCGGATACATCAAATACACTATAGGATTTGGCTTTTTTGAGGCGTACGGCAAATACCGGAATGGCGCTGCCATCACTCAAGAGGCTGAAGGACCCTATTTTGGCCATTTCGCCAGAAAGCCAAAGGGCGGTATCCCGTAAATTCGACATGATTCGCGTGTAACCTTCCCGCCCAAGACGCAGCAGATTGTAATACTGTCCGACAATCTGGTTGCCCGGGCGGGAAAAATTGAGGGTAAAAGTGGGCATGTCACCGCCCAAATAATTGACATGGAATACCAAATCTTCCGGGAGATGCTCTTCACCCCGCCACAGCGCCCAGCCCACTCCAGGATATACGAGTCCATACTTGTGCCCGGAGGTGTTGATGGAAACCACATTGGGCAGGCGAAAATCCCAGTGTAAATCGGGTTGCAGAAAAGGGGCCACAAAACCGCCGCTGGCAGCGTCGACATGAATGGGAACCTGCAACCCGCTGTGCTGACTATGGGCCACAAGGGCGTCGTGGATTTCTTTGACCGGATCAAACTCCCCGGTAAAAGTGGTACCCAGTACTGCGACGACACCAATACTGTTTTCATCCACCATAGCCAGGACTTCGTCGGAAGTAAGGGTATATCGATCATCCTGCATGGGAATATAACGAGGTTCCACTTCCCAATAGCGACAGAATTTTTCCCAGACGACTTGCACGTTGCGGCCCATGACGAGGTTGGGCTTTTCTGTGCTCAGGCCTTTATCCTGACGGCGTTTCCGCCAGCGCCATTTCAACGCCATACCCGCGAGCATGACGGCTTCGCTGGAACCAATGGCCGAGACGCCTACGGGTTTTTCTTCGGGGTTGGCATTGAACAAACGGGACAACATATTCACACAGCGGGTTTCGATTTCGGCGGTTTGTGGATATTCGTCCTTGTCGATCATGTTTTTGTCGAAAGTTTCAGCCATGAGCTTTTCGGCTTCAGGCTCCATCCAGGTGGTGACAAAAGTGGCCAGATTGAGGCGGGCGTTCCCATCCAGCATAAGCTCATCATGAATCAACTGGTAGGCTGTTTGCGCAGACATTTCTCCATCAGGCAATCGGTATTTGGGAATAGGGTGATCCATGGTCCGGGATCCATAAGCCGGGGTGATATCGCTGTCTTCGGTAAAGCGCTTGACCATGTGGTTCTCCTTGGTAGTGGGTGAGAGCTTCCTGGTTTTGGCCACTTTACAAGTGGGTAAAGTTCAAAGCTGCACAGCATTCTCGCGCCGAAAGATGAGTTGCTTTATAACGTATTGGGACATCATTTTATGGCGAAGAATGATGGTGGGGGAGATTATAATAAACGACTGTCCCCGCCGCGCTGGCAGCCATTAGCGGCGGGCAGCTGCTCAATAAAGTTGCCAAGGCACACCCATGACCGCAGTGATTGAGGCTCGCCCAATCCATTTGCGGCTGAATTGGGTTTCAGGCGAATCCCGCCCTGATGTTTTCAGGGCTTGTGAACTGGATGATCGGCGTCATCCCAGGCGTCCATGCCACCTTGAATGGAATGAACATTGGTGTAACCCATTTTCTTTAATTGTTGGGCGGCCAGTGCGGCACGCCCTCCGGTTTTGCAGTAAACCAGGATTTCCCGATCTTTGTCCTTGAGGGCCGGATGGGAGTCTGCCTTGAACTCGAGCATGCCCCGGGATATATGGTGCGCACCAGGAATATGGCCACCAGAAAATTCATGGGTTTCGCGAACATCTATAATAACCACTTCTTCCGACTGGTGTTTGCCATGGGCCTGCTGTAAATCCATTTCCCGAATTTCTGCCTTGGCTTCCTTGACCAGTTCCATTGCTGTCTTGTTCATTATGCGCCCCTTGATCAGATAAATCAGAAAAACTGATTAAACCATAACGACCCACGACCATTCGCGCAAGCCCCTTGTCGGAGCGTCTATAGTTTGAAGAGTATCTGTCAAAAAACAGGAGAGCCATCATGCAAATTGAATCCATTACCCTGGTGCGGCATGGTATGACCGAATGGGCGGATCAGGGTAAGCATACCTCGGACACGGATATTGGTCTGACCTTCGCAGGGCGAGCAGATGCCGAGGCGCTCTGGGCAGCGTTTGAAAATCAGGGGCATTTTGACGGGATTTATTCCAGCCCGCTGATTCGTGCCCATCACACGGCCATCCTTGCCGGTTTTGCGCATCCGCAATTACATGATGATTTGATGGAATGGCGCTATGGCCGTTATGAGGGCAAGACTACCCAGGAAATTCACAAGGAAAATCCAGAGTGGAGCATATTCCGCTGTGGCGGGCCGGAGGGAGAAAGCCCGGCAGAGGTGACGAAACGCTGCGATCGGCTGCTTCACGACTGGGATACAAAAGGGCACAAGCATGTTCTTTGCTTTGCCCACGGGCACATTTTGCGCGCCCTGGCGACGCGCTGGCTGGGGTTGGATCTCCGCTTTGGAGATCATTTGCATCTGGACCCCGGGAGCATTTCCCGCCTGGCTTGGGAACATGATACGCCAGCCTTGCATCTCTGGAATTACTGTCCCCGGTACACCCATATCGGACCGGGGCGGCCTGCCCAATGAACCTAAAAACGGCAGTTGCCGTGGGTGCTTTTCAGCGACTTTTGTTTTGAGCCGTTGTTGTTCTTGGCGAAGTCCTGCGCCCGTCAGGAGAGCTGTTTGAGCCCGCAGGGCGAGTTCTCTCCTGACAGCAGGATGAGCCTTAGAACAACAGGCAAGGAACAATGGAGCAAAAAGCACCCACGGCAACTGCCGTTTTTAGGATGAAGTGGTTCAGTTCCGGACAGGTTTAGCCGAGCAGGAAAGCCGGGGCTACCTGTGCTGCCTGCTGCATACCAGCATGGTAGTAGTGAGTGCCGGTAAAGGCTTTGGCATCTTCAGCGCGAAACGCGTCCATGCTCAGACCCTTGCGCCCCAAGGTGCCGCTCCACCAGCCGGAGGGGTAGCAAAACTGGGGAAAATACACGCTGTTCACCGCTTCAAAGCCTGCCTCTGCCATGCGACTTTGGCACTGGCGAATGAGGTCAGCATGCAGTAGCGGGGATTCAGATTGTGCAACCAGAACGCCCTGCTCGGCCAGAGCGTGGTGACAGGCGGCATAAAAATCGGTGGCAAACAGACCGGCAGCCGGTCCTACCGGATCCGTGGAATCCACAATGATGACGTCATAACGTCCGGCAGGGGCTTCCTTGATCCAGGCGATGCCATCTGTAAAGTGAAAGTGGGCGCGGGGATCATGGTTTTTTTCGCACAACTCGGGAAAAAAGCGTTCGGCAACCCGGGTCACTCTTTCGTCTAGTTCGACCTGCGTGGCTTCTTCCACTTCCGGGTGACGCAGCACTTCCCGGAGGGTGCCACAATCTCCGCCGCCAATAATCAGCACCCTTTTGGGTGCGGGGTGGGTAAACAGGGCGGGATGGCTCATCATTTCGTGGTACAGATAATTGTCACGATCGGTGACCATCACCAGACCATCCAGAGTCATGAGGGTGCCAAAATGTTCCGTTTCAAAGATTTCTATAGTCTGGTACGGGCTTTGTTCGCGATGCAGTACTTCGCGGATTTTCAGGCTCAAGCTCGCGCCATGTTCTTCATAGCGTTCGGTATACCAAAGTTCTGTGCTCATGATTGCCTCTCATTGTGACCGGAATGGTATGTCCCCGCGTGGATTTTGCGGAAGAATGAGATAAAAGAAAAGGCGGGCTCCGGTATTCAGAGCCCGCCCGCTGTGGTGACGGATACTTTCAGGCGCAGAGAACCGGCTTGACGCGCAGTTCATGGGCGGGAATGCCCATCATGTCTACTTGCCCGCGTTTCATCTCCATGGTGGAGACCTGGCCGGCACCAAAAGCTTCCTTGAGGTAATTCAAGGCATCTTCAGGCTGAATGATATCGCCACAGGTAAATACATCTACCGCTGCATAACCATATTCGGGCCAGGTATGAATGGCCAGATGGGATTCCGCAACGATTACGGCACCACTGACCCCGTAAGGAGAAAAGTGGTGAAAGGTTTGCGTCACAATGGTGCAGTTGGCGCGCCGGGCGGCCTCCAGCATGGCATCCGTGACAAAATCAACATCAGACAAGGTACTGCCGTCACAGTGATAAAAGTCTGCAACGATTTGATGTCCTAACGAGCGCATAGGTGCCCCCCTTACCAAAGTTAAAAAGGTTAAGAAGTAGCTCCCGTGCACCCCCAGACAGTACTTGGTTTTATGCCCTACCTTGCTGGAACGTGGCCATGCCGTGCTCCAAGTCTCTTAAGGACTGACCCCCTTAGTAACTGCTTTCGGTGCCGTGGAAACAGGATGCGAACTATACACTTATCCGCATGGGATGCAAGGGATTTTTGAGATTTTTTTAGATCTGCCCGCAGGCCGATATTCTGCTGTTCTGGTACCCTGTTGACCGTTCGGTTTATACTCTGACCCCTGACTGATAATGGAACAAGGATGCTCATGGCTGCTGAGGCTCTTGTAGAGCTGGATAATGTGCGCTTTGCCCGTGGCTCGCACCCGGTGCTGGCGGGAGTAGACATGCACATTCCCCGGGGTGCCATTGTTGCGCTGATGGGGGCCAGTGGCGGGGGCAAGACGACCATGCTCAATCTCATGGCAGGGACTTTGCGTCCACAATCCGGCCAGATTCGTATTGCCGGACAGGATCTGCAAAAGCTCAGTGAGGATGCCATGTATGCTCTGCGTCGGCAGATGGGTATGTTATTTCAGCACAGTGCTTTGTTTACTGATTTGACTGCCTTTGAAAACGTTGCTTTTCCGCTGCGCCGGCATTTCCGCCTTCCGGAGAACCTGCTGCGCAAGCTGGTCATGATGAAGCTGGAGGCAGTGGGGTTGCGTGGCGCTGCGGGTCTGTTTCCGGCAGAGCTTTCGGGAGGAATGGGGCGCAGAATCGCCCTGGCCCGGGCGGTCGTCATGGATCCGATGTTGATATTTTATGATGAACCTTTTACCGGGCTGGATCCCATCAGCGTGGGCATTATTGCCTCACTCATCAAACGGCTGAATACGGCCCTGGGGGCGACCAGCGTGTTGGTGAGCCATGATGTGGAAGAAACTTTTTCCATTGCCGATTACGGTTTTATTCTGGCGGGTGGCAAAATCATTGCTGAGGGCAGCCCGGCAGACTTGCGTGCCAGTGATTCTGCCCTGGCTCGACAATTTTTGGGGGGGCAGCCCGATGGGCCGGTGCCTTTCCATTATCCGGCCCGGCAGGATTATGCCGCAGCGTTGCGGGACAGCCATGCCGCTGGCGAGGTGCTATAGCCTATGGCTATGCTCGAATTTATTCCGCAATTGGGCCGACGCGCCTTGCAAACCGTTCCCGGCCTGGGTGCCGCCAGTCGTTTTCTGTTATCGAGCCTGCTCAGCGTGTTTAACCGGCATTTCAGCTTTCAGCAGTTATTCCGGCAGATTTATGGTTTTGGTGTGCGCTCGCTCATCCTTATGGTGGTTGCGGCGTTTTTTACAGGAATGGTGCTGGGATTTCAGGGTTATTACGCGCTGGTGCGTTTTGGTGCGACTTCGGCTTTGGGAACGCTGATTGCCTTGTCTTTGCTGCGCGAGCTGGGGCCGGTGCTGACCGCTTTGCTATTTGCCGGGCGTGCGGGCTCTGCGCTGACTGCAGAAATCAGCTCGATGAAAGCCACCGAGCAGTTGAGCGCCATGGAAATGATGGCGGTTAATCCCCTTGCCTGGGTAGTTGCTCCCCGCATTTGGGCGGGAATCATCTCGGTGCCCATACTCTGCGCGATTTTTGATCTGGTCGGGATTTTTGGCGGATATCTGATTTCCGTGCCGGTATTAGGTGTGGATGGTGGGACTTTTTGGGCGCAGATGCAGTCTAACGTGACCTTTTCAGGGGATATACTGACGGGTTTGTTCAAGGCCCTGTGTTTTGGTGTGGTGGTAACCTGGATTGCCGCCTGGAAAGGATATACTGCGCGGCCGACGGCGGAAGGGGTAGGTAATGCAACGACGCTGAGTGTGGTGACAGCCTCGCTGACCGTATTGGGTCTTGATTTTATTCTTACAGCTTTGCTATTCAGCTGAGGGCAGGAAGCACATGGAAACTCGGGCAATAGATTGGTGGGTCGGCATATTCGTACTGCTGGGCATTGCAGCGTTGGTGGTGCTGGCATTACGGGTAGGGAATCTTTCCGGCTTTGCCTATGATAGTGGTTATGTGCTGCATGCCGATTTTAGCAATGTCGGGAGTCTCAAGACTCGCAGTCCGGTCAAGATCGGTGGCGTCACCGTTGGTGAAGTCACTCATATCGGTATGAATCCGAAAACCTATATGGCCAATGTGACCATGCGCATCGAACCGTCCATCAAGCTGCCGATTGATACGGGAGCCTCGATTTATACGCAGGGACTGCTGGGTGAACAGTATATTGCCATTCAGCCGGGTGGCATGCCGCAGAACCTCAAGCCCGGTGCTACCATCACCATGACTCAGGGGGCCGTTAACATTGATCAGATGATTGGTCAGATGGTGTTCAGCAAGGCTGCAGGAAGCAGCAAGTCTTCAGGAAGTCAATAAGGAGAAATTTTGATGCGTCAGATCACCTGGATTGCGCTGTTATGTTTGATTTTCGCCTGGACTGTGCCGGCCAGTGCTACGGATGCTCCCAACGCCCAGGGTGCCGTCACCGTGGTCCATGAACTCACCAATAACGTCTTGAAAGTGCTGCGCGCCAACAAGGGTAAACCCATCACCCCGGCTGTCAAAAAGCAGGTGGCTGATATTGTGTTGCCACATATGGACTTCACTACTATGTCCCAATATGTCATGGCGCAGTACTGGCGGCAGATGAATCCCGCGCAGCAGAAAGAGTTTGTAGTCCTTTTCAAGGATCTGCTGGTGCGTACCTACAGTAATGCGCTGAATCATTATCATGGTCAGACGGTAAAAATCACGGGTAGCCAGCAGGTTTCCCAAGACCCGCCCGTAGCCCAGGTCAACATGGTTATCCGCCAAGCTGATGGTGGTCCAGATATTCCGGTTATTTATGCCCTGCTCTACACCGATCATACCTGGCGGATATATAACACCTACATTGATGGTGTGAGTATGGTTCTTAATTATCGACAGAGTTTCGGGCAGATAGCTTCCAGTCGCGGAATCCCCGCCTTGCTCCAGCAAATGACCGAGAAAGATGCGACTGAAAAAAGTTCTGGGAAGCAGCCCGCTTGAGTCTGGGAGCCAGCTGGCAGCGCCGTGAAGTCGGCGGACAGACCCAGCTCTTCTTGCTGGGCGACTGGCGGGTTGCGCATCTGGACGGACTGCTCAAACGCTTTGACTGGAGCAGGGAAAGTCAGAGCTGTGCGGTGATTGCCCTGAATGAGCTTGAGGCCGGAGACAGTGCCACCCTCGCCCTGCTCATGGAATGGACACAGGTCCAGGCGTCCAGAGGGATGACGTTGCAAATTCGCGGGATATCGCAGCCCTTGCAGGAACTGGTGGCGCTTTATCGTTTACAGGACATGCTGCACATTGACCATGACTGATTGCCCCGCCATTCACATTCAGGGTTTACGTAAAGCCTATCAGAGCGGACATCTGGCGCTGACCGGTGTGGATCTGGATATTCACGCCGGTGAGTTTTTCGGTTTGCTGGGCCCCAATGGGGCGGGTAAGTCATCTCTCATTAATATTCTTGCCGGTGTGGTTCGCCGCTCCAGTGGCGTAGCGGAAATTTTCGGGTTCGATGTCGAAAGAGATTTTCGCCGAACCCGGCAATTGCTGGGGGTGGTTCCCCAAGAGCTGGCTTATGATCCCTTTTTTACCGTGCGTGAGTTTTTGCATATGCAATCCGGTTATTTTGGCCTGCGCCATAATGATGACTGGATTGATGAGCTCATGGCAGAGCTGGATCTGGCAGACAAGGCTAATGCTAATCTGCGGAATTTATCCGGGGGCATGAAACGGCGGGTGCTGATTGCCCAGGCCCTGGTACATCGGCCGCCGGTAGTGGTACTGGACGAGCCGACTGCAGGCGTGGATGTAGAGTTACGCCAGGGACTCTGGCAGTTCATACGGCGCTACAATGCCGAAGGCCGAACGGTCATTTTGACCACCCATTATCTGGAAGAAGCCGAGGAGTTGTGCGAACGGATTGCCATCCTGCAACAGGGAAAAATTGTCGCCCTCGACAGAAAAGAGAATTTATTGAGTGCGGCAAGCTGGCGAATCCTGAAAGTGACTTTTGATCATGACCCCGGAGAACTGGGTCCAGCGCTGGAGGATTTGCTGACCGGGGCTAGTGAAAATATCCGGGTATTTCGCATTGATGCACAACGCAATCCTCTGGGTGCAGTCCTCGCCCAGTTGCAGCAGTTGCCTGCGCAAATTCTCGATCTGCATTTGCAGGAACCACGTCTGGAGGATGCCTTTACTGACATCCTTGGACAGATGCGCTGAAAGGCTCTGCTTCAGTGCGCCTGGATCTGTTCCTGAAAATGTCGCGGCTCATCAAACGCCGCAGTCTCGCCAAGGAAATCTGTGATGCCGGTTGTGTGCAAATCAATGGTCGGATTGCCAAGGCCGGGGCAGAAGTAAAACCAGAAGATGTGCTGACCGTGGATATTCGTGACCGTTTGCTGCGGGCGCGGATATTGCGCTTGCCTCAGCGGGTGGAAGGACCCGAGGGGATCGTGGAAATGATGCCAGAGGAATCCGGGTTATGAATACATTGCCGCGTTTGTTGGTGACCGTTGGCGAACCTGCCGGAATTGGTCCGGATATTTGTCTGCAGTTGGCTACTCATCCCCTGCCGGCAGCCGTCATTCTGCTGGGGGATCTGCATTGCCTGCGCAGCCGGGCGATGATATTGGGGTTGCCGGTACGACTGGAACCCTGGCAGGAAGGGGATCCATGGCCTGAGCTTGAGCCCGATGTTCTGCGCGTGCTGGATATACCCCTGCTGCACAGCTGCCAGCCGGGACATCTGGATCCTGCCAATGCTCCGGCGGTGTTGCGCAGTTTGGACAAAGCCCTGGATTTACTGCGCGTGGGGATGGCGGACGCTCTGATCACTGCGCCCGTGCATAAGGGCATCATCAATGACGCGGGTATTCCCTTTACGGGACATACCGAATACCTCGCTGCATCCTGTGGGCAAAACGAAGTGGTGATGCTCCTGGCCGGACGCGGCTTGCGGGTTGCTCTGGCCACCACCCATCTGCCTCTGGCCGCAGTGCCAAGCGCTATTACCCGGGGTGGTCTGGAACGGACCCTGCGGATTTTGCAGGCTGCCCTGATTCAGGATTTTGCGCTGGCCGCGCCCCGTATCATGGTCGCGGGTTTAAATCCTCACGCCGGTGAGGGTGGGCATCTGGGACACGAAGAAACTGACATCATTATCCCGGTTATTCATGCCCTGCAACAGGAAGGTATGCGGGTTTCGGGCCCCTGGCCGGCAGATACCCTGTTCACGCCGCGCTTGCTGGAGGACGCCGACGCGGTTCTGGCCATGTATCATGATCAGGGGTTGCCGGTGCTTAAATATCATGCGTTCGGTGAGGCCGTGAATATTACCCTGGGTTTACCTATTGTGCGCACCAGTGTAGACCACGGTACGGCCCTGGATGTGGCGGGCACGGGGCGGGCGCAAGGAGAAAGTCTCCTCCATGCACTTGATGTTGCAACAGAAATTGTCCGTAACCGGCATATGAACCTGCTCTGATGGAGAAGCTGGTTCAGGTCGAGAGCGACAGTCGCTCAGCCTATCCGGCTGCGCCCTTCGGGCACTTGAGCCAGCAGGAACTCCATCTGATCGGCGAGAATACGGCGATTGCTGAGCAACAGATATTCCGCCCAGGTCGGCGTAAAAGGTACCGCCAACAAGGGCATGTGCGCCTCGTCCGGAGTTCGATCGTCCTTACGGCTGTTACAACTGCGGCAGGCGGTCACCACATTCGTCCAGATATCCCGGCCCTTGCGAGAAATGGGGATAATATGATCACGGGTCAATTCGCGCACCGGATAATGTTTGCCGCAGTACATGCAGAGATGATGATCGCGGTGAAACAGGGTTTGATTGGACAGGGCAGGAGGCCTGATTTTGCCAAGATGCCGACCGCGCACGGCAATGACCGGATGAATGTCAAGCTGGGAATGGATGCCACTGCGCCGGCATACTCCACCGTGAGCAGTGAAAAAAGGATTCCCGAGGGTCCAGGCCACATTACCCCGGACATAATGGGCGGCGGCTTCTTCCCAGGTTTCCCAGGCCATGGGACGACCACCGACGTCAAGACGAAGCACGAGGTGCATGGACTTTCCGTTTCGCATCGCCTGCTAGAGGCGTCACCCAAATATAGCATGAAGCGAGGTTGAGAATGCAAGTGGGGGCCTTGCCGGCAGCCAAAAAACGTTTTGGACAGAATTTTCTGGTGCAACCCTATATTGTGGAGCGCATCATGGATGCCATTCGCCCGGATCGGCAGGACGTTCTGCTGGAAATCGGGCCGGGGCCTGGAGCGTTGACCCAAAAGCTGCTCCAGGTTCTGGATCATCTGACCGTGATTGAGCTGGATCGGGACATGATCCCCGGCCTTGAAGCGCTGGCGGCCCCCGGGCAAATGACGATCCTGCAGGCCGATGCCCTGAAGGTGGATTTTGCGCGTCTGGGTGACAGCGACAAGTCGCTGCGGGTGGTGGGTAATCTTCCCTACAACGTCGCGACCCCCATTATTTTTCATATTCTGGAGTCGGTAGAGCGGGTTCAGGACATGCACTTCATGTTGCAAAAGGAGGTCGTCGAACGCATGGTGGCGGCCCCCGGGAGCAAAACCTATGGACGACTATCGGTGATGATTCAGGCCTGGTGTGAAGTGGAGTCCCTCTTCACGGTGGGTCCCGGGAATTTTTTTCCGGCGCCCAAGGTGGATTCAGCCTTCATGCGTTTGCTACCCTGTAAGCCGGTTTTGCTGACCGATGGTCTGCGCCCGGCTTTTGCCCGGATTGTCACCAGCAGTTTTGCGCAGCGCCGCAAGACCATCGCCAATAATTTACGCGGCATTTTCAGTGCGGAGCAGTTGCAGAGCTTGGACATTGATCCGTCCTGTCGTGCAGAAACACTGGATCAGGCTGCCTTTTTTCGCCTCGCCGAGGCTTTTGCTGAACAAGGATCCCAACAATGAATCATGTGGAAGTGGTTGAAAAACTGTTTATGGAACTGGAATGGGAAGCCAAAATGCTTCCGGATTATCCGGTCATGACCTGTGCACTGCAGGTACCCAATGGCACCCTGGATATTTTCTGTCATGTTCATGCAGATCGTGAGCGCATCCTGTTTTATTTGCGTCCACAGAATCTGGATATTACGGCGAACAAGCGATTGGCGGTGGCCGAATTTGTGACCCGTGCCAACTATGGTCTGTCTCTGGGTAATTTCGAGCTGGATATGGAAGATGGTGAAATCAATTTCAAGACGATTTTGCAGGCACCGGCAGCCGTATTATCTACGGCCTTGTTGCGTCCCTACCTGTTGTTGGGTGTGGAAACCATAAACCATTACCTGCCTGGGTTGGACAAGGTACTGGCCGGTCAGGAAACTCCCGCTGCAGCCATCAAGGCACTGGAGACTGGGACAGCGGTGCATTAGTTGCTGCACCGATGATGCCGTTGCCAATCAGCAAAGGGGTGATGCCCATGCCACGAATTTTGGCGAGAGTGGGTTGGGCATCGGCCAAAGAATCAAACGTTTGGGTTTGCAGGCGATAAAGCGTGTTACTGCCATTGCCATCCACTTTGGTCATGCTGGTGCTGACGCCCAGTAGCGCCAGGCGGTCGCGGAGCACGACGGCGGCAGCCCGATTCGTAAATGCTCCCACCTGAATGGTTACCGGCTGATGTACGGCCACGGCAGCAGTGCTGTTGGTGCTTGCGGAAGGAATACCCGGACCACTGCCGAGAATGTCCGCCGGTATATCAACATGCATTTTTGGCAGGATCTGATAAAAGTTGAAATCCACGCCGCTGCGTGTGGAAGCGGCAGCGGCAGTTGACTGGGTGCTGGCTGCTGTCCCGTGTTTGCTGGTGCTGGAGACAGGAGCAGCGGAGGACGCGATGGCCGTAGCCAATGCCACGGAACTGGCACTGGATGATTTGCCCCCTGTTGCAGGCTTGGCATTACTGCTGGCTGATGCGGCGGCGGCAGTGCTTCCTGAATTTTTCGACAGGAGCCCCAGTTTGCCGGTGTTGATGGGTAATTGCGCGATCCACCACCACACCAGGGCGCTGAGCAGCAGAATGATAATGAGCAATATCCAGGGCCAGAGTCTGAGGCCTCGATCTTCGGCAGAATGCAGTGCTTCCTGCTCTTCCTCCAGTTCGGGTTCGGGCTCCCTCGGCCTCCGGGGCTGAGGCGCCGGGCGCTGCTCTCCGGAAGGTGGGCGGCTGGTCTGGTTCTTATAATCACGCATGACGGTTTACATCTGCTCCGGTGCCGAGACCCCAAGCAGTTTCAAGCCATTGGCAATGGTCTGGGCGACCCCTTTGCAAAGTGTCAGGCGGGCATGGCGCAGGGGTGTTTCCTCCACCAGAATCTTGGTGGAGTTGTAATAAGTGTGAAAAGCGGCGGCCAGCTCGCGCAGATAGAAAGCAATCTGATGCGGTTCCCGATCCCGGGCGGCGTTGTGCACGACTTCCGGAAAACGCCATAGTGCATCGGCCAGAGCCAGCTCGCGGGAATCTTGCAGACAATCCAGTGCACTCTCATTATCGGCAGGAAGACTCAAGCCTTTTTCTGTAGCCTGGCGGAGCATGGAGTAAACCCGGGCATGGGCATACTGGATATAAAATACCGGATTTTCTTCTGAGTGCTTTTTGGCCAGATCCAGATCAAAGTCGAGGTGCTGGTCAGCGCGGCGCAGCACATAAAAAAAGCGGGCGGCATCATTACCAACTTCTTCGCGCAGTTCGCGCAGGGTGACAAATTCTCCGGCACGGGTGGACATGGATACCTTTTCCGCACCACGATACAGAATGGCAAACTGGACCAGTACGACTTCCAGCTTTTCGTCGTCCAGTCCCAGTGCTTTGAGCGCTGCCTTGACGCGAGGAACGTAGCCGTGATGATCGGCACCCCACATATCCAAAACATGAGTGAAACCACGGGCAAATTTCTCGGCATGGTAAGCCACATCCGAGGCAAAGTAGGTGTACGCACCGTTTTCCCGACGCAGAACCCGGTCCTTGTCATCGCCAAATGCGGTTGACCGGAACCAGAGCGCGCCATCCTGAATGTAGCAATGTCCCGCAGCTTCCAGTTCGGCTGTCGCCCGGTCTACGGCTCCGGAATCGACCAGTTGTCGTTCTGAATACCAGCGTTCGTAATGCACGCCGAATTGTTCCAGATCATTGCGGATGTCGTTCAGGATTTCATCCAGCCCGGCACTGTGCAACACGCGGTAATCGTTCCCCAGACTTTGCTTGAGGTGGGCGATCAGTGTGTCCACAGCCGCATCGGCGTCTTCCATGGCAGGCAGGTTGGGGATGCCGGCTGCGGCATGCTCCAGGCGATCACCGCATTGCGTGCGTAGTTGTGCCGCAATTTCGCGCACATAAGCGCCGCGATAACTGTTGTCAGGAAAGGGCCAGGGGAGCAGTCCGGCCGCTTCGAGGTAACGCATATAAACACTGGCGGCCAGAATATCCATCTGCCGACCGGCATCATTCACGTAATATTCACAGAAAATATCATACCCATTGAAGCGCAAAATATTGGCCAGGCTCGCACCGTACGCAGCACCACGACCGTGCCCCACATGAAGCGGACCGGTGGGATTGGCCGAAACAAATTCCAGCTGCAGCTTTTGCTGCTCGCCCCGTTGGTTGGACCCGAACTGGTTTTGTTCGGTCTGGATTTTTTCGATGACCGCATGAAAAGCGGCAGGGCTCAGGAAAAAATTGATAAAACCCGGCCCGGCAATTTCCGTACGCACTATCCACGGGCTGGCGGGCAATGCCGCAATAATGGCGTCGGCCAGTTCACGGGGTTTACGCCCCGCCTTTTTGGCGAGAAGCAGGGCGATATTGCTGGCCAGATGGCCGTGCTCCACCTGCTTGGGACGATCCAGTTCGAGCTGAGCCGGAACCTCCGGGATGACGCCCTGCAGTAGCAGGGCATTGAGGGCCTCTTGCAGGGGCTGGAGAACAAATGCTTTCACGGGGCTACCTTATCCAGTCAATTTTTGCTTTAGTGTAACTGATGTGGACGCTTTGCGGCAGGGGTTGTTGTATGTTTGTCACGGAGCGCATTCTGATAGACTAGGAACAATCCTGGAAACGGCAGTGGGTCTGGTCTAGGGGCTTTTTGCTCCAACGTCCCTTGCCTGTTGTTCTAAGGCTCATCCTGCTGTCAGGAGAGAACTCGCCCTACGGGCTCAAACAGCTCTCCTGACGGGCGCAGGATTTCACCAAGAACAACAACGGCGCGGGCCAAAGTCGCTGCAAAGCCCCCAGACCAGACCCACTGCCGTTTCCAGGACAAACACCCTAACCTGGGCAAAAAAATCGATGGAGAAACCGAATATGCATGATTATCTGGGGGCTTTCTGGCGATGGTTTACCACGCCATGGCATTTGCCGGGCAATATTCTTATTGAACCCCTGGGTATTGTCGAATTTGTGCTGATCCTGTTTTTCCTCTGGTGGGGCGCTATATGGCTGAGAAGGCTGATACGAAAAACCCTGTCCCGAAGCTTGGGTACGGCGACGGCTTATGCAATCTCAAGGTTGACCTACTATATCGTCATTGCTCTGGGTATTTTGATTGCCCTGCAAACGGTGGGCGTCAATCTCAGCAGTCTGAGTATTCTCGGTGGCGTAGTCGGTGTCGGTTTGGGCTTTGGTCTGCAGAATATTTTCAGCAATTTTGCCTCTGGTCTGATTCTGCTTTTTGAACACAGTATCAAGGTCGGAGATTATATTCAGATCAAGGAAAATGGCCTGCACGGTGAAGTCAAAAAACTCAGCGTGCGTTATACCCAGATAATGACGAACGACCATGTGGATGTTTTGGTCCCTAATTCCCAGTTTGTGAATGGGGAAGTGATTAACTGGAGTCTGGATGATCCGGTCATGCGTATTCACGTTCCTTTTCGGGTTCCCTACGGGACTGACCGGGAAAAACTTCGCGAATTGGTGGTGAATACTGCCTTGGCGCATCCCTTATGTACGCCAAACAAGCAGTACCCACCTTCACTCTGGCTCAACGCTTTTGGTGAAGCAGGATATGATTGCGAGATGATTGTTTGGGTAGAGCGTGACGGATTGATGCGCCCTGGCAGCACCCATGCGGCTTTTAACTGGGCTTTGGCGGATGCCCTTGAAAATGCCGGTATAGAAATTCCCCGCCCGCGTCAGGAAGTGGTTCTGGCGCCGTCGGCGGCTTCGGCTTTTGCCGAAGCCGCAAAACCGGTTTCCTCTTCTTCCTCTTCCACATAGTTTTGCGGGCCGCTGGCTTTGTTCATGCGGCTCGGGGGGATGATGAAAAAATAGGCTATCAAGGCGGCGGCCAGGCAAATCCACATGGACAGTCGCAACAGGTTGTCGATACTGAGGGTGTCGGCTTTGACCATGATCATGCTGTGCAACATGGCGGCTGAAAAATCCTGGTGGCTCTGGAAGCGGCTGATCTGCCCCCGAAAATGATCGGCAGCCATGGCGCTGTAACGGGTCCAATAGACACTCAGCAGGCTGACGCCGATATTTGCACTGAATACCCGGATGAAGTTGCTGGTCGTTGCCGCTGAAGGGATTTCTTCGCTATCCAGACCCGAAAGAATGATGAGGGTCAGGGGCACAAAGAGCATGCCGACGCCGATGCCGATCAGGAGGATGGGTATAAAAAGGTCAGACAGACTGCTGATGGGGCTGAGATAGGCATTGCCATAGGCAAAGGCAAAAATGCTGAAACACAAGGCAGCCAGACGACGCAAGCCCAGCAGACCCCGGAGGCGATCCATCTGGGTGGACAGGGGGATCGCCCCCAGCCCAATGGGGAAAAGAACGAGGCTGGCCCAGAAGCCGTTGAAGCCCAGATCTTCTTCCGCCCAAAGCGGTAAAATGGAAGCCCAGCCCATGAACATGGCCCATCCCAGGCAGAGTAACAAAAGCCCCAACCAGTAATTGCGCCGCTTCAGAAAATGGATTTCCAGCAGGGGATGGGCTGTTTCGCTTTCGCGCCAGGCAAATAGCAAAAAACAAGCCAGAGCAATCAGGGTCATTTTCAGAATAAACGCAGAGTGCCACCAGCCATATTCTTCGCCCTGATCGAGTACGATTTGCAGACTCATCAGCCCGGCGTAGAGCAGGCCGAATCCCCAGCCGTCAAAGGGTGGCATGTTTTTTCGACCCTGATCTTTGGGGATACCACTGCTACCGAGCAGTAATGCCAGTATCCAGAAAGGCAGGGAAAGCAGAAAAATACTGCGATAACCGAGGTCTGTAGCCAAAAAACCGCCCAGGGCCGGCCCGAAAAAAAAGGGAACCAGCATGGCATTACTCCAGAAAATGGTGACGAGGCCATGCTGTCGTTCGGGACTATGGCGCAGAAACAGACTTTGGCTCAGGGGGACCAGCAATCCGGCGGCAATCCCTTCGAGGGCACGGGAAAGCAGCATGATCCAGAGATTACTGGTGGTGGCGCTGATGATGGTGCCGATGCCGGCGACCATAACGGCCATCTGGAATACGCGCCGCATGCCAAAACGCTGGGTGGTCCAGGGCATGAGGGTAATACCCAGGGACCAGTGTACGATGAAGTAGGTGAGGGTCCACAGGGCGTGATCGTTACTGGTGGAAAGGCCGCCTGCCACATAAGGAAAAATACCCTGCACCGAGGCGCCATCAAAAGAACCCATGCCCAAAGCCAATGCTACGCCTGCAAAAAGTGGCCAGGTTCTGGACAATGGCTGGATACGCTCCATCGGGTGTCTCCCATCAAATTTGCCCTACTGTAGCGCTGTCACTAATATAGAACTAATAGATTGATTTGTACGCATTCATCGGAAAATCCTATTGAAAATACATGCAGAAGAATTGTTGACCTTTTTGGCCGTTGCCGAAGCCGAAGGGGTAGGACGTGGGGCCCGAATGTTGCAGCGCAGTCAGCCTGCTGTTTCCGAGCGCCTGCGGGCCCTGCAGCTGAGTTTGGGAGAACCGCTTTATCAACGCAGTGGTCGCGGTATCAAGCTGACGGCAGCGGGTGAGTCCCTGTTGCCCTATGCGCGTCGCCTGCGCGAAAGCCTGGAGGAGGTGGAAAGCTGGTCGGCGCGACGCCAGAACCTGCAGGAAGGCAGTTTACGCATTGCGGCCACCAATACGGTCGCCAACTATTTTTTAATGGAACATCTGGCCCGTTTCCGCAGTGCTTACCCGAGTATCCAGTTGCAATTGAAAACGGGTCCTTTGCCGGATGCCCTTTCTTTGGGTAGTTGGGATTTGCTGTTTACCGAAGAACAAATTGCTGCAGATCATTTGCCCCAACATATGGAGCAGGAGGCCTGGCGGGAAGACGAACTGGTGGCCATTCTGCCCTGGGATCATCCCTGGGTGCAGGAAGGACGACAATCGGCGCGCTGGGAGGAAATTCTGCAACAACCTATTGTCTGGAGAGAAGCCCATTCAGGAATCCGGCGCCGCGTGGAGGCCGCCATTGCCCATGCCGGATTGTGTGCCCGTTACAGCGTGGAGGTGACGGGCGTCGAAGCCCTACGCGACGCGGTCGCGGCGGGATTGGGTATTGGCTTTGCCTCGGTGGAGGCTCTGGACAAGGTCCGCTGGCCTTTGGCCTCCCTGCGCCTGGAACCGCCGCGCGGGTTATTCTGGACACTGTTTCTGATTCGCCCGCAGAGGGATTTTCAGTCGCGGGCGGTGCGGGTGTTTTTACAGTTGCTGTTCAGCCATTAAAAGTCATCAGGAAAACACCGGAGCCCCCCGCAGGGTGTTCCAGCCAGATCAGCGGCAAATCGGGTCTTTGTTCGCTGAGCGCTACTTCTGCATCGCCGGTTTCCACAATCAATACCCCGCCTGCTTCCAGGTGCCGGGGAGCCTGTTCCAGCAGGGGCAGGAGACAGTCCAGTCCATCCGTGCCAGCGGCAAGGGCCAGGCGTGGCTCATGGGTGTATTCCGGGGGTAACTCGGCCATAGCTGCGGCATCCACATAGGGGGGGTTGCTGATAACCAGATCGTAACGTTGGCCCTGCAAAGCCGAGAATAAATCTGACTGATATAAATGTACCTGATCTTCCAGCCCGTATTTCTGGACATTGCTGCGCGCCACGTTCAGGGCCTCTAGAGAAATATCTACAGCATCTATTTCAGCATAGGGAAAACGTAGGGCCAGGGTAATGGCCATGCACCCGGAACCGGTACCGATTTCGAGAATACGCTGGATGCGCGATTCTTCCACCCAGGGCGCAAAGCCCTCTTCAATAAAGGGCTCAATGAGGCTGCGGGGGATCAATACCCGCTCATCCACCATAAAGCGCAGCCCGGCGAACCAGGCTTCTCCAGTAATATAGGCCGCCGGCCTGCGGAGAATTTCACGCGCATAAAAGTGTTGCAATACCCGGCGCTTTTCCTCCGGCAGCAGCCGGGCACCTGAAAAGTCCGCAAGATCTTCGGGTTCCAGGTGCAGGGCGCGCGCCAGGATCAGATCGGCTTCGGCGCGGGGGTTTTGCTGCCCCTGACTGAAATCCAGATCGGCGGCAGCAAAGCGGCTGCTGCCCCAGCGCCGCAAGTCTGCCACGGTGAACAGCTCATTTTCGGCAAGTTGTACATACTTTTCGAGGCGCATCAAATAATCTCCAGCCAGACGGGACAATGATCAGAACCCATGACTTCCGTAGCGATACCCGCAGCGCGCAGGCGCGGCAGAAGGCTCTGGTGTACCCAGAAATAATCGAGGCGCCAGCCAATGTCGCGACTGCGGGCATCAGTGCGTTGGCTCCACCAGGAGTAACGGGCCTCATCAGGATGAAAATGACGAAAACTATCCACCCAACCAGCCTGTTGCCATTGGTCCATGCAGGCTCTCTCCTCGGGAAGAAAGCCGGAAATGCGCTGATTTTCCTTGGGGCGGGCGAGGTCGATGGGCTGATGCGCCGTGTTCACGTCCCCGCAAAAAATCACCGGGCGGCCTGCCGCCGCTTTCTGGTTGATATGCGCCAGAAAGGCGGCATAAAAATCCAGCTTGAAGGCCAGTCGTTCGCTATCTTTTTTGCCGTTGGGAAAATAAACGTTGTACAAATCAAAATCGCCGCAATCGGTGACAACCACCCGGCCTTCGCGGTCAAAACGCTCTATGCCCAAGCCCGCATGAGAAGTTTGTCCGGGAATTTTGGTGAAAGTGGCGACGCCGCTGTAACCGGCCCGTTCGGCCACGGCCCAGCAGCTGCCATATCCTTCCAGGCGACTTTCCGCAGCGGTCAGTTTTGCAGGATCCGCCTTGGTTTCCTGAGTGCAGAGCAAATCGGGGCCGGTCTCTTTCACCCAGTCCCGCAAACCTTTGCGGTAGGCTGCCCGCCAGCCGTTCACATTCCAACTATAAAGACGCAATGTCCGTTTCCTTCAGCGCATGACCCGTACAGCCAGAAAATCACTGTCGGCAATCACTTTTTCCAGAATTTTGCGGCCACTGTCACCGGCTGTCCCGGCAGTAGCCAACAGGGCCAGACCTTCACGCGCTGCAGTGGGGCTGATGACGCCATGACGCAGGGCCAGTTGATAGAGGACGGCGACACTGATTTCTGCGCCGGGCGTTTTGACCAGCTCCTGCTGTAGCTGCGCGGAGGGGCCGCCATAAAGCAGCAGCTTTTGAATATGATCGATATTGGGAAGAGTTTCTTTGTCCATCCGCTTAACCTTTTTCTGCGTGATTGAGATGAATCATTTTTTATGACCGGCTTTTTCAGGGGCGGCCCAGCCGCTGCAACGCAGAGACCAGAATCCTCCAGATTGCGGGTCGGCCAGTAGAGGACCAAGTTCGGTAAGGCCGGCGCTGAGGGCTTCCTTGACGCCCCAAGGCGCATTGATCAGCAATAACCCGCTACCGGCCAGGGCTTCGCGACCTTCTTCCGGCCGTTGTGTCAGTTCAAATACCTGCGCCGCAATTTTGCCGCGTATGGCTTGCCAGAACCGCGTGATCGTACCCCGTATTTTTATGGGATACCAGATGAGATAGGTTCCCTGCGGCCAGCGTTGATAGGCACGCAGTATGGTATCGGCGAGCATTTCCCATTCGTCCCGGCGCTCAAAGGGCGGATCAATCAACACCAGACCGCGTTTTTCCTGCGGAGGAATATGGGCGAAAAGGGCGCGATATCCGTCTTCGTTCAAAATACTGGTGTGCGGTCTTTTACCCATATTCGCCCGTAGCTGCGTGGCAATTTCCGCCTCTGTTTCACATAAAATCATCCTGTCTTCCGGCCTGAGCAGTTCTGCGGCCAGCCGGGCCGAGCCGGGATAGTACTGCAGTTGTTTGTCGTGATTGATCTGCTGTATACGTTTGAGCCATTCTCCGGATTGGGGCAGGCTGCGCCGATCTGCCCAGAGGCGCGTAATGCCGCCGAGATGTTCTCCGCTATTGCCCAGCGGGTAACTGCCCGCCCCGGCATGGGTGTCGATGTAGGCCAGGGGGGTGTCCTTGCGGGTCAAGGCTTCCAAAACAAGATAAAGCGCCAGATGTTTGATGCAATCTGCCGCATTACCGGCATGAAAATGATGTTGGTAGTTCATGATTCCTGGGCTTGGCTAGGGATGATAATTTAAGTCATGATAACAGAGTCAACGCCGGCCTACTCATAAGGAGAAAAAAGATGCGCCTGTTCGCTACCGAAACCAGCCCCTACGCCCGCAAGGTCCGTATAGTGTTATTGGAAAAAAATATCCCCTGCGAAGTGGAGTGGGTTAATCTGCGGACTCAGGATCACGCCGCTCTGGCCCACAATCCGCTCGGCAAAATCCCTGTACTGCTGCGCAATGATGGTTCAGCAGTTTATGATTCTGCGGTGATTGTTCAGTACCTGGAGGTGTTGCGCCCGGACCCGGCGATTATTCCCAAGGACCCGGAAGCGCGTATTGAAGCCCTGCGTGTGGAAGCACTGGCCAGCGGCATCATGGATACAACCATCGCCTGGGTTCTGGAGCAGCGTCACGCGGCTGATTGTCAGGATCTGAACATGTTGCAGCGCGCGCGCGGCAAGGTGACTACGGCGCTGGCCATGCTTCAGGAGGAAACCATGGCATGGAAAGACGTGGGGTCCGCGCCGGTATTGAATCTGTCACAAATTGCGACGGTAGCTGCAGTGGGTTATGTGGATCTGCGGGCTCCGGACTTTCTGGTCCAGTTTCCCGATTTGTTGGCCTGGATGCACAGTATGCGTTTACGGCCCAGTGTCAGTGCGACACTACCGCAGTAATGTCCATGAAAGTGGCCAGTTGGAATGTCAATTCACTGAAGGTGCGGCTTCCGCAAGTGCTGGAGTGGTTGCAGGAAAAATCTCCGGATGTGCTGTGTCTGCAGGAAACCAAGCTCAGCGATGAAAAATTTCCCGTTGCCGAACTGGCTGAAGCGGGTTATCACGCACTATATCATGGGCAGCCTACCTATAACGGCGTGGCGATACTCAGTCGCAGCGTGCCGGAAGATGGGCGCTGTGATTGGCCTGATGGAAGCGACGGTCAGGCGCGGCTTTGCGCCGGCACTTTCGCGGGTACCCGGGTGGTGAATGTGTATGTGCCCAACGGTCAGTCATTGGAAAGTGACAAATATCCCTACAAGCTGCAGTGGCTGGAGCGTTTGCGCGCGTTGATTGCAAAGGAATTGCAGCAGTGGCCCCGGCTGCTGCTCGTTGGAGATTTTAATATTGCCCCCGATGACCGGGATGTTTATGACCCGGTGGCCTGGGGTGAAGAGGTCCTGTGCTCACCCCCCGAACGGGCAGCCCTGACGGCCCTGCTGAATCTCGGGTTGCAGGATAGCTGGCGTCACCAGCATGGTGATCTTCAGGAATGGAGTTGGTGGGATTATCGGGCGGCAGGATTCCGCCGCAATCGCGGGTTGCGGATTGATTTGATTCTGGCCTCCAATGCCCTGATGACGAAGGTTCAGGATGTAGTCATCGATCGGAATGCACGGGCTGCTGAACGACCTTCAGATCACGCACCCGTTTTGATTCAACTTGAGGAGGTGTGATGATTGGTGTTCTGCTGGTCAATCTGGGTACGCCTGAAGCTCCTACAGCTTCTGCCGTGCGCCGTTATCTACGCGAGTTCCTCAGTGATCGGCGGGTGGTGGAATTGCCCCGGATTATCTGGTGGCCCATATTAAATGGTCCGATTCTGACTTTCCGTCCGGCGCGTTCGGCACGCAATTATGCCAGCATCTGGATGCCCGAAGGGTCCCCTTTGATGGTTTACAGTCAACGTCTTGCGGATGGCTTGCAGCAGTACTGTGATACCCATTTTTCCGGGCAGGTCCGCATAGCTCTGGCCATGCGCTATGGAAAACCGTCCTTACCGCAGAAAATGGCAGAATTGCGCCAATCGGGATGCGAAAAATTACTGGTGGTGCCGCTCTATCCCCAATATGCCGCAGCTACTACGGCTTCCATATTCGACAAGGTCGCCGATGTATTGCGCGGTATGCGCGATATTCCCGAATTGCGCATGCTCCGGGATTGGCATACCCATCCTGCCTATATTCATGCGCTGGCAGAAAGTGTCCGCCACTGGTGGCAGGAAAACGGTCGCGCTGAAAAGTTGCTGATTTCCTTTCATGGCCTGCCCCAGCGGTCTATTCAGTTGGGTGATCCATATCGTCAACAGTGCGAAGTCACCACGGCACTTCTGGTACAGGCGTTGGGCCTGAAGCAGGAGGAATGGGTTCAGACCTTCCAGAGTCGTTTTGGCGCGGCAAAATGGCTTGAGCCTTATACGGACAAAACCCTGGAGAATCTGGCCCGGCAGGGGGTTCGGGAAATAGATGCTCTCTGCCCCGGATTTTCGGCGGACTGTGTGGAGACTCTCCAGGAAATTGCGCTGGAGGGCAAAGAAACTTTTTTGAATGCTGGCGGGAAGACTTTGCGATATATTCCGGCACTTAATGACAATCCTTTGTGGATCAAAGCATTCAGCGAGATTCTTGCGCCTTCCTGGCAGTTTTGGGAGACCCCGGAAAATTTTGCCGTTTCTGCCCAGTCAAGCTAGAATTCTCACTGAAATCAGTCTTTATCCTCCAGCCCTCATCTATAGGACGCCCAATATGATCATCAGCAACGACAAGGTAGTCACCATCGACTATTCCCTCACCGATGAAGAGGGAGAGCTGATTGACAGCTCTGTAGGTGAAGAACCACTTATTTATCTGCACGGACACCACGGAATCATTCCCGGATTGGAGCAGGCGTTGGCCGGGCATCGCACGGGTGACAAGGTTGAAGTATCCATTCCGCCCGAAGAAGGTTATGGCGACTGGGATGAGGATCTGGTGGAAGTGGTTGCCAAGGAAGATTTTGATGATCCGGAAGATCTCGAAATCGGGACGCAGTTTGAAACCGAGACGGACGAAGGTGCTCGTCTGGCCACGGTGATTGATATTGAAGGCGAAGAGGTGACCGTTGATTTGAATCATCCTCTGGCCGGAATGACGCTGAATTTTGATGTCACGGTACTGGATGTGCGTGATGCGACTGCAGAAGAACTGGCTCACGGCCACGTACATGGTGAGCACGGTCACGAACATTGAGCGAGGCTGTTCGCCGCAGGAACAATTTCTGAATCCTGTTGCGAAGCGGTAACGGCTTGCGCGCTTTGGGTTTGATGTCCGGAACCAGTGCCGATGGCGTTGATGCAGCGGTGCTGGATTGCGATGTTACTCCCGCACGGGGATATGCCGGTTTATTCAGCCAGGCTTTTGCTGCGCCCTTGCTGGAAATGGTGCTTGCTGCCAATGGCCCGCTGGGCGTTGAGCAAATGGCCATTCTGGATCGGCAACTGGGAGCCTGTTATGCGGAGGTGGCAGTGGCTGCCATCCATAAATTGGGTCCGGTCGATTTTATTGCCCTGCATGGCCAGACCATTCGGCATCAGCCGCGTGCTGTTCCCGGTTTTACCCTGCAGATTGGTTCCGCTGCTGATGTGGCTATCGCTACGGGTCTGACGGTGGTTCACGATTTTCGGCGAGCAGATGTTGCTGCTGGAGGTGAGGGTGCACCATTGGTTCCCCCATTTCATCAGCGCCTGTTCCAGGCAGATCAGCCACGTCTGGTCCTGAATCTGGGCGGTATGGCAAATTTAACCTGGATCCCTGGCGGTGATGACTCCCGGGCTTTGCAGGCCTTCGATACCGGGCCCGGGAATGTATTGATTGATGCTGCGGTCCGGATTCTGAGCGGAGGCGAAGCCTGTTGCGATCTGGACGGCAAATTGGCAGCGGCAGGTAAAGTTCAGGCGTTGCCCCTCGACCAATGGCTGAAACACCCCTATTTCCGGCAATCTCCACCCAAAAGTACCGGTCGGGAAAGTTTTGATGATCGGCTGGTCCATCAATGGTGGAATGACTGGAAATATTCGGGGGCGGATTTTGTTGCTACGTTAACGGCATTGACGGCCATAACGGTGGCAGATGCCCTGCGAAAATGGACACCGGATGCAAAAGAATTGCTGGTGTTTGGCGGCGGCGCTGAAAATCCAACGCTGATGCGGGAATTGCAGTCGGCTTTACCTGAGTTGCAGGTACATAATGGTTCAGAACAAAGCGGGATTCCCAGTCAGGCGCTTGAGGCTTTGGCCTTTGCCTGGTTGGGTGAACAATGCTTGCGAGGAAAAGCTCTAGCCTATGGTCAGGTGACGGGAGTTCGTGAGCCGGTAGTATTGGGCAATATTCTGCCAGGCAGGAACTGGCTGGAATTATTATCTCGACTGGCCCACGCTTAATATCTGGTTCTGTCATCTAAAAAACGGCAGAGGGTCAGGAGGCTTTGCAGCGACTTTGTCCCGCGCCGTTGTTGTTCTTGGCGAAATCCAGCGCCCGTCAGGAGAGCTGTTTGAGCCCGTAGGGCGAGTTCTCTCCTGACAGCAGGATGAGCCTTAGAACAACAGGCAAGGGGCGTTGGAGCAAAAAGCCTCCTGACCCTCTGCCGTTTTTTAGATAAGTTTTATAAAAATTGCTGCGGCATTGGGTTTATGAGGAGCAGATTTTGGTAACAGCAGTAGAAACATGGCATCCCGGTGGAGAAACTGCCGTCTACGGAATCATCGGTGACCCGGTAAAACACAGTTTATCCCCCTGGATGCATCGGCTGTTTGCGCAACAACTGGGGATCGACATGGTGTATGTGCCATTTCCAGTGATGGCTGCTGACTTGCCCAAAGCGCTCAAAGGGTTGGCGGCAGCCGGTGTATTGGGACTCAATGTCACGGTGCCGCATAAAGAATCCACAAAGATCCTGATGGACGAGCTCAGTCCAGCCGCAGCGCAGATTGGTGCAGTAAATACGGTACATTATGCAGCGGGTCGTTTTATGGGAGACAATACCGATGCTGTTGGATTTCAGCGGGCTTTGGAGCGTCATGCGGGGGATAATTGGCGCTCTGGCCCCGTTCTGATAATTGGTGCGGGTGGGGCAGCCCGGGCCATTATTTATGCCTTGGGAACGGCTGGCTGCCCCGCTATTTATGTGGCCAACCGCCATGCCGAACGCGCCGAAAAACTGGCGGCTGAATTTCCCCAATTCCCCCTGCATCCTCTGCCACTGGAACGACAAATCCTTGCCCGGATTTTGCCGCAGACGCTATTGCTGGTGAATACCAGCGCCTTAGGTTTGTATGGGGAAAGCCATCCGGAACTGGATCTGGAGTCGTTGCCAAATCATGGCAATGTGTACGATATCGTCTATAACCCGTTGGAAACCCCATTGTTACGCGCGGCTCGTCAGTACGGACGGGTTGCTATTGACGGGTTGGGTATGCTGGTAGAACAGGGGGCTGAAAGTTTCCGGATCTGGACGGGCGTTCTGCCGCAAACCCAAACTGTGGAGGATACATTACGTCGATGGCTGCAAACCCGGAACAAATCACTTTAACGCCCGTATTGCGGGCACTGGTCAGCAATGGGTTGGGTAATGAGGCGCAATTGCTTGCCCTGGCTAGTGATCCCGGGCGGGGAAAAAAACCATTACTGTTTTATGCAGTAGAAAAAGGGGCTGTTTCGGCACCTGCGCTGATGGCGCATTTATCCCAGCGCTACAATATGCCAATGCTTGATCTGGATGCGGTCATGATTGATGACCTGTTGATACGCCGGATTGATAAAAATCTGATGAGCCGTTATTTCGTTCTGCCCTTGTCCAAACGCGGCGAGACACTTTATCTGGCGATGGCAGATCCTACCGACTTCAAAGCCGTTGAGGACATCAAGTTCAATACCGGCCTGCAAGTTGTGCCGATACTTGTGGAAGCCAACAAGCTGATGCGCGCGGTAAACCTGGCCAATAATGCCGGAACAGGAATTGATGATGTCTTCCTTGAAAAGTCATCAGATGTAAATACCGATGATGCCCAGGAAGAATTTGATTTATCCAAGGATAGCGATGGCACTGTGGATGATGCACCGGTGGTGCGTTTTGTGCAGCAGCTGCTTTTGGATGCGATTCAGCGCGGCGTATCGGATATTCATCTGGAACCCTATGAGAAGGATTTCCGGGTGCGTTACCGCCTGGATGGGGTGTTGCAGGATGCTCTGCATCCGCCACTGGCCTTGCGGGATGGGGTCACGTCGCGGCTGAAAATTCTCTGTCGCCTGGATATTTCGGAGCGGCGTTTGCCTCAAGATGGACGCTTGCGGGTGCGTGTGCCTCCGGCTCGGGTCATTGATTTTCGTGTGTCTTTCCTGCCAACAAGTTTCGGGGAAACCATTGTCCTGCGTCTGCTGGATCCTGCCAGTTCCAGGGTACCCATCGAGCAACTGGGTTTTTTACCGGAACAACGCAAAGCCTTTGAAGAGGCCATTCACCGTCCCTATGGCATGATTCTGGTGACCGGACCTACCGGCTCCGGTAAAACCACGACGCTATATACTGCATTGAACATTCTCAATACGGGTGACTGTAATATCAGCACGGCGGAAGATCCGGTAGAAATTCCGGTGTATGGAATCAATCAGGTGAATATCAATGAGCGGATCGGCTTGAATTTTGCCGCTGCCCTGCGGTCATTTTTACGTCAGGATCCCGATATTATCATGGTCGGTGAAGTCCGCGATCTGGAAACCGCAGAAACTGCGATAAAAGCTGCCCAGACCGGACATTTGGTGTTGGCCACGCTCCATACCAATGATGCACCTCAGAGCCTGACCCGTCTGGAGAACATGGGTATTCCTACCTACAATATCGCCGGTGGAGTGCACCTGGTCATGGCCCAACGTCTGGCCCGAAAGCTGTGTACGCATTGCAAAAAGCCGGTTCGTATTCCTGATCAGGCGCTTGTGGAAGCCGGGTTTGCTGCGGATGATCTGCAAGGCTGGCGTCCCATGGGTCCTACGGGTTGTGATGAATGTAACAAAACGGGCTATAAAGGGCGTACGGGTCTCTATCAGGTCATGCCAGTCAGTGAAGCGATGCGCGAAATCATCATGCGGGGTGGCACCGCTATAGATTTGGCACGACAGGCAGCCAGTGAGGGGGTGCTCACCATGCGCCAGAATGGTCTACGCAGAATCAAGGAAGGCATAACCAGTCTGGAAGAAGTTTTGCGGGTTACCAATCTGCAATGAATAACTGATGCAGCACCACAAAATTCAAATTTATGGTATCTGAGTCCATCCAGCAGGACGGATCCTGGCGGCGTCTGTGGGGTGTTTCCGCATATCGCCTCCTGATTGCGGCGGCGATTGCCGTATTGGTGCAATTGCCGTTCAGTAAAAGCATTCTGGATATAGATGCGCATAATCATCCGCTTATTGTGCTTACGCTGGTCGCTGCGGGAATAAGTCTGTTTTATATTTTGTTCCTGCTTATGAAGTTTCCAGGCCAGACGCGTTGGCATATCTGGTTACAAGTGTTGATGGATACCGTCCTGGTATTGCTGCTCCTGCGCTATGGCGGTGGAATAAACGGTCCCTTCAGTATTCTGCCTTTTTTGTTGTTGGTGTCTGTGGCCAGTTTGCTGCGTGGCAGGGGTGCTTTTTTATTTGTCTGGGTATTGCTGCTACTTCTGGTGCTGGAGTCTCTGCAGGGGGGCATGACTAGTGTGCATCCTCTTTTGGGTCAGTTATTCATTTATATCCTGGCCTTGGTAGCAGTAGCCGTGCTGGCGGACAGTCTGGTGCGGAGTCTGGATCGCGACCATCGTTTGGCCCTGCAACGTGACCAGGAGCTTTTCAACCTCAATGTGCTCAACCGGGAAATCGTCGAGCACATGGATGTGGGCGTCCTGGTGCTGGATAAGCATAACCGGGTTATCCTGAGCAATCCGATTGCCCGCAAACTCTCCGGTTACCGGTTTTGGGGCAATGTACCCGTTGCCCTGGATCTGGTGCAGGCGCGTTTGGCCGCCATGTTGATTAAAAATCATGGGAACGACACTGAAGTTCTGGTTCCTTTGGGTCCGGAAGATCCGGCTTTACGAGACCAGACTCCCTCATTGATGGTACGAAAAATTACGCTTCCTGGGAGTCCCTACCGGCTGTTGTTGTTAAGGGATGCTTCTGTGTTGCGGGCGATGGAGCGTGAGGCGCAACTCGCCGCATTGGGGCGCTTGGCTGCGAATATTGCCCACGAAATCCGCAATCCGCTCAGTGTCATCCGTCACGCAGCCAATCTGCTTGATGAGAGCATGGAAAATGCCAGTTCTCGGCATTTATTTGAAATTCTGGAAAGGGAAACGGTGCGTATCAACGCCATTGTCGAGTCGGTGCTGGAAATGGCGCGACCGGGACCCGCCCATCTGGAGCCCATCGCCTTATCCAGCTGGTTGCCGAAATTGATTGTTCAGCTTCAGGCCGATCCGCAGTTGGCGGACATGCATGTGCTGGTTCAGGATATTCCCATGAGCTTGCTGATTTACGCAGATCCCGCACAATTGCGTCAGGTTGTCTGGAATTTGCTGCATAATACAGCCCAGTATGCCGTTGACGAAGATGGATTGGTGCGGGTGGAAATCAGTGCAGAACGTTATGGAAAAGAACAAATCATGCTGACTTTAAGAGATTTCGGTCCCGGCATCCGACCGGAAGTCATGGAACGCATTTTTGAGCCTTTTTTTACGACCAACTCTCGGGGTACCGGACTGGGTTTACCAATGGTGCGCGAGTTGATCCAGATGAATAATGGACAAGTGCTTTGCGAAAATCACCCTGAATGTGGTGCTATCTTCAAAATATTTCTGCCCTGTTGGGACCCGCACGAGGAGGCGGCATGATGACGAATTGTCCTGTTCCCTCGGCATTGGTCGTAGATGACGAGCCCAATATTGTTGAATTATTAAAGATTACTTTGCAGGGTATGGGGCTGCAGGTGTCCGGAGCAGGTTCTCTGGCGGAGGCTCATGCCCGTCTATCTCATGATCTCCCCTCGCTGGTGCTGAGCGATTTACGTTTGCCAGATGGTTCAGGTATTGATTTGGTGCGATATTTGCACAATGCCCATCCACATATTCCGGTGGCCGTCATTACGGCTTATTCATCAGCGGATGGTGCTGTAGAGGCCATGCAGGCTGGGGCTTTTGACTATATGTCCAAGCCCATTGAGTTGGCACGCCTGCGTCAGTTGGTGGCCCAGGCGCTCAAGCTGAATCATCCCCAGGGTATGGAGCAGGATGCGACGAACCGGCTGATCGGTCAGTCTCTCGTAATGCAGCAATTAAGAGCAGATATTCGCAAACTGGCCCGTAGTAATGCCCCTGTTCATATTACGGGCGAGTCAGGAACCGGCAAGGAGCTGGCTGCACGGGCTATTCATGATTCCAGCCTGCGGCAGGACAAGCCTTTTGTGGCCGTGAATTGTGGCGCGATTCCCGAAGGTTTGATTGAGAGCGAATTATTTGGTGCCGAAAAAGGCGCTTATTCTGGCGCAACCCAGTCCCGCCAGGGGCTTTTCCAGGCGGCTAACGGAGGCACGCTTTTTCTGGACGAAATTGCTGAGTTGCCCATGTTGATGCAGGTCAAGTTGCTGCGTGCCATTCAGGAGCGGGTGATCAGGCCGCTGGGTGGAGCGCGCGAAATTTCTTTGGATCTGCGGTTTATTTCGGCGACGCATCGCGACCTTGGCGCGATGGTGGAGGCTGGGAGCTTTCGTCAAGACCTTCTATATCGGCTGAATGTGGTGCAGTTACACATGCCGCCATTACGGCAACGACTGGAAGATGTTCCCCAGCTAGTCGAGGCGATTCTTCAGCGCATCAATGGGCAAGCAGACCAGAGCCCGACCATTTTGGCGGAAGACGTCCTGGAAAAGCTGCAGCAATATGATTTTCCGGGTAATGTGCGCGAACTGGAGAATTTGCTGGAGCGTAGTCTGGTATTTCCGGACAAGAATATTCTTGAAAATGGAAATCACGTTGCTCCGAACCGGAATGTGGACCGAAGTTTCTCTTCAGTCGCTCCGAAAACCGAATCCGGGGTTGCCTGCACCCTGGATAGTGCCGAAGCCGATTTGCTCCGATCCGTGCTTGCAGAGGTCTCTGGAGACCCTGTGGCAGCGGCGACACGACTGGGTATTTGTCCACAATCTTTTGCACTCAGATTGACCCGTGCCGTGACTGGGAGGGGGAGGTGACGCCACTTTTTCCCGTTGCCGAATACGTTTTTGTGGGACTGTTCGGGTTGCTGATTGGCAGTTTTCTCAATGTGGTCGTGCACCGTGTTCCTCGCCGGGAATCAATCATTCGGCCTTCTTCCCATTGCCCACAGTGTGGGCATGTGCTCCATTCCTGGGAAAACATTCCGGTGCTGAGCTGGTTATTGCTGCGTGGTCGCTGTCATTCTTGTGGTAGTTCGATCTCCTGGCGCTATCCGGCTTTGGAGTTATTAACGGCGATATTCAGCGTAGTGGTTGCCTGGCAGTGGGGATTCCGTTGGTCATTAATTCCTGCACTGCTTTTCACCTGGGCTTTGTTGGCGCTTACCCTGATTGATCTGGAAACTCAATTGCTCCCGGACCGCATTACCAAACCGGGTATGCTCCTCGGTCTGCTCATTAATGCTTCCGCTTTTTTGGGGTCGGGACTAGCCCTGACCACGCCATTGAATGCCCTCCTCGGTATTTTTCTGGGATATGGCAGCTTATGGTTGCTGGCGACCGTGTATTTGAAAATGACCGGACGGCATGGCATGGGTGGTGGCGACCTCAAGCTGCTGGGTTTAATCGGAGCCTGGCTGGGTTGGCAGGCAGTATTTCTGACACTATTCATAGCGGCAATAAGCGGAGGGTTGGTAGCCATTGTTTTCCTGCTGGGCGGGAAAGGGCGGGACTATGCCATTCCCTTCGGTCCCTATCTGGCTCTGGGAGGATGGCTCATGCTGCTCTGGCCTGGTGATATTGTCCATGCGTATCTGCATTTTCTGGGAGCTTGAGCCATTATGCACATAGGGCTGACAGGCGGAGTTGCCAGCGGCAAAAGTACCGTGGCGGAGATGTTGGGGGCCTTGGGTGCGCATATTCTGGATGCGGATCTCATGGCCCGTGAGCTGGTTGAGCCGGGCCAGCCGGCCTACGCGGAGATTGTCCGGCAATGGGGGCCACAATATTTGCTGGCGGATGGTTGTTTGGATCGGTCTTTGTTGCGGGACCGGATTTTCAGCGATCCGGTCGCCAAAAAATGGCTGGAGTCCCTGTTGCATCCCCGGATTCGCCAACTTTTTCTGGACCGCAGTCAAAGCCTGCAAAAGGATCAGCCCGAAGCGGTCATCGTCTGGGTAGTCCCGTTGCTTGTCGAAAATCATTATCAGGCCCTGCTGGATCAGGTTCTGGTCATTGATTGTCCGAGTGCTTTGCAAATTGAACGATTACAGTTGCGTCCCGGCTGGTCCAACGCGCAAATTGAGGCTGTTCTGGCGGCACAACTTCCGCGTGCCGAGCGGAATGCCGCTGCAGATTATGTTATTAGCAATGAAAAAGACGTGCAGGCGTTGCGCGAAGCCATTTTGCTTTACTGGGACACAGTTTATAAAGCCCGTGGATTTGCCTAGAAAAATTGCCTGTGGCAACCTGTCGGTTGATGCCCGAAAATGGTGCATCAATTGCTGTCGCTATGAACGGTTTTTACGGATAAAAAAGGACAGGCATGGCAGTTTATGAGCATCCCCTCCACGAACGCGCCCGATTGTTGTTGCGCATGGAGAGCGTTTTTGCGCAGGTGCAGCGTATTCATGAGGGAGATTTGCGGCAGGCACTGCGTCCATATAATGAACTGCTGGATTTTTGCAGTCGACCTGAGCTGCGTCTGGACTTGATTCTGGAGCTGGAGCGACTTGGGCAAAGCCTCAGTATCTGGTCCCAAAGTCCTGAGGTGGATGAGCGGCCTCTGCAGGCCTGGCAGTTTCGCATTAATCAGCAACTCAAATTACTGCGTGAACATCGGGAAGCTTTTGGAGAGTTATTACGACATCAGGAAATCATTCAGCTGGCGCGGGGTCGTATGGGGGTGGCTGGCGGTTTGGCAGACTGCGATTTACCTTTGTTGGCTTTTTGGAGTCAGCAGGCACCGGAACGCGCGAAAATCCTGCTTGGTGGCTGGGAGAAAGGGCTGGAATTATTGCAGCAAAGTGTCGATTTGATTCTGGCTTTGCTGCGGGATTCCTGTGCATGGTCACTCGTGGATGCTCAGGAAGGGCGCTATGGTTCTGCCCTTGATCCGCGTCGACCGCCCTCATTGATCCGTCTGGAAATTGCCGATGATATGGATTGTTACCCCAAAATCAGTGGAGGTATTCATCGTTTTCACATTCAGTGGTTGCAATGGTTGGACCAGGGCGCGGGCCGCGCGATAGAATCCACCATCACCTTCAGGCTGGGTCTGAGTGCCCTGTAGACAAATTTTCATTGCTTAATTAAAGGATCGGCGCATGCATATTGGGACTACCCTGACACAATTCATTACGGAAGAAACACGACGGCATCCTCAGGCCTCCGGAGACTTTGCTGCACTTTTGAATGATCTGGCCGTTTCCTGCAAGTTTATCGGTGCACAGGTTTATCGGGGTGCCCTGGTAGGGGCCCTGGGAAGTGCCGGGACTGATAATGTCCAGGGCGAAGTACAGAAAAAGCTCGATATTATTTCCAACGACGCCATTTTGCACGCCATGGACTGGACGGGTCATCTTGCGGGGATGGCTTCCGAGGAAATGGATGATCCTTATTCCATCCCCAATAGTGTTCCCAGAGGTAAATACCTGCTTCTTTTTGATCCTCTGGATGGTTCCAGCAACACGGATGTTGGGATCAGTGTCGGAACGATTTTCAGCATTCTCAGAGCGCCAGTTGCGGGACGGGATGCCAGTATGAAAGATTTCCTGCAGCCGGGTGTGGAGCAGGTGTGTGCCGGTTATGCCCTGTATGGGTCCAGTAACATGCTGGTTTACAGTACGGGGCACGGGGTCAATGGCTTCACCCTGGACCCGTCCATCGGCGAATACATTCTCACCCACAAGCAAATGACCATTCCGGAAGACACCAGTGAATATGCCATCAACATGAGTAATCATCGGCACTGGCAGAAACCGGTACAACGTTATATTGATGAGCTGAACCAGGGTACAGAAGGTCCGCGTGGGCGGAATTTCAACATGCGCTGGGTGGGTTCCATGGTTGCGGATGTTCACCGCATTCTTTGCCGGGGCGGAATTTTTCTGTATCCCTTTGATCAGAAAGACCCCAAAAAACCCGGTAAACTCAGGTTGTTGTATGAAGCCAACCCCATGTCCTATCTGGTGGAGCAGGCGGGTGGTGCAGCAAGTACCGGGACTGCACGGATTCTGGAAATACAGCCGGAGGGACTGCATCAGCGAGTTCCCGTCATTTTGGGCGCTAAAAATGAAGTCGAACGGGTGCTCAGTTACCATCAGCACTGATTTTTTCAGCAGAACTGAAAAAGCTCCCGAGTTTGGTCGGGAGCTTTTTGTTTCACACAAACCGCGCATTATGGGGGTGTGATCAAATTTTCAAGAAATGTCAGTATTTACTCAAATCAAGTGCTAAATGACTTGGTGTGACTCTATATAAGTGGATAGATTGCGCAGGCAACTAAAAATTTCCATTTTATTTTCACTATCGTTGGCTATGGTCACCCCGTATTTTTTTGATACAACCATAGATATCTCTAAAATATCAATAGAATCAAGCCCTAATTCTCCACCATATAGTGGTGATTCAGGGTCGATGTTGTGCGGTTCGGTAGAAAGATTCAATGTTTTTATTATCAGTGAGCTTAATTCCATTTCCTGGGGCGTAAGGTTGTTCATACTTGACGATCTCCATTTTTTTGAACTGAGATAAATCAGGATCATTATGTTATATTAATTCTAATTTTTTTATTTTCTATAAATATAATTCCTCTAAAAATAATTTTTAAAATTAATCGATTAAAACAAAATTGATGCTGAGATCAACTTTTTTGACGGCCAGCAATTGCCTCTTTTCCCTGTTTTAATCTTCTGCCCCCATCGTTGGAGGTAGGTGCCAGTCTCCAAAAGCTGTAGTACGGCCAAATACCTCGCAAGTACTAAAATTCCAGCCTTTCTGCACAATGAAAAGCGCCATTTACCTTCTAACAACAGGGTATAGATTACCACAGGGCATGCAACAATGAATACATTGCTAAGAATATGTTATCCATTCCATGCGCCAGCTGAATGGTTATGTAGATCTGTGATGACCATTTTTCAATTTTGTAAAAACTAATGAGGCATACGCGAAGATGTCAGTGGCAGTGTGTTTGTGGTCAGCCACTTGCTAGACTGGACAGGCTTTCGTCTGTAGCATAAACCGCAGTATAAGTCAGTGGAATACACATCAATCATCTTAATTGATATTCAACATGGGGAAATTAGAACAATGAACTCAGCCATGAGAATTTTTGGAATATTATCGGTAAGTTGTTTGACTTTTGGGCTGATTGGTTGCGCAAACGACGCGAGTAAGCCTGCATTAATCTCTTCGTCTGCCCAAGCTAATGCTGCGGCCCCGGCTCCTACAGCCAGTACAAACTCGGCACCAGCACTTGAGACAAAAGCTCCCGTGGTTCTTCCTGCCCCCGGCTCGCCATTCTCCAAATTGAAAGTAGGTATGTCCAGACAACAAGTCGAGCAGTTGATTGGTTTCCCAAGTCATACTTCGAGCCATATCACCGGCAAGCAATTTATCCCATTCTACTTTGGCGGTGATACGCGTCGTACGGAAGCATTTTACAAGGATCAAGGTGTTCTTACCTATGACAACAACTCTCGATTTGGATCCACAGATAGTTTGATTAAAATAACAGTGGATACAAATACACCATAAAAATATATGGTTATGGTTATTTTCTCTGGGGGTTGATCTGCTTAAGGTGGCTTGGAATTGGAGGTTTTTGGACATATGCAGTTAACCTCAGTGCTTTGGGTTCTTGCAGGGGTGGTGGTTTTGGTAAATGTTGGACTGGGCTTTCTGGTAATGTGTCCCCGTTGCAAAGTGATCAGCAGTAATCTGGTACGCTTGCCAGAAAACGCTGTTAAGCGTGGTGAGATAGTTTTGACGTTCGACGATGGACCAGATGCCTATGTGACTCCCCTGATACTGGACCAACTCGACAAATATTGCGCTAAGGCCAGTTTTTTTTGTATTGGCAAGAAAGCAGTCGCACATCCGGACTTGCTCGCGGAAATCGTTCGTCGAGGGCACAGCATTGAAAATCATAGTTACAACCACCGAAATTTGTTTGCATTTTGCGGGATGAGAAAATTGACGATAGAAGTCCTAGCTACACAACAGGTCTTGAATTTAGCCAATAATAGTGTCAATCCCAGGTTCTTTCGTGCACCTTTTGGTTTTCGAAGTCCTTGGTTAGGCTTTGTTTTGCGCCAGTTGCACATGCAACATGTGGCCTGGACCCGGCGCGGTTATGATACGGTTTGTCATAATTCTGATTTGGTTTTCCGTCGCCTCGTCCATAATTTATCTGCAGGTGATATTTTGTTGATGCACGATGGAGGGTCGGCGAGCACGGTTACCGGTCAACCCGTCGTCCTTGAGGTGTTGCCTAGGCTATTGGAGTGTTTTGAACAACATGATCTACACAGTGTGTCTTTGCCAATGGCACTTGATAACAGTGGTTTCTAATTTTGTTTATGGTTCAGGCGTCTGCTGAGGGCGTAATCGTTGAGAATGTTTTGTGAAAAATACAGTGGAGAAGACAACAAATGGAAAACGAAGAAATAACCGGTCCGAGCCTGACAACAAAAATTTGCGATGTTCTGGTGATCGGCGGTGGACCGGCGGGCTCTACAGTCAGTGCGCTGCTGGTGGAACGGGGCTATCAAGTGACGGTTCTGGAAAAGGTGCATCATCCTCGTTTTCATATTGGAGAATCACTGCTTCCGGCCAATTTGCCCTTGTTGCAAGAATTGGGCGTTGCAGAAGAAGTGAAGCAAATTGGCATGGAAAAATGGGGGGCGGAATTTAATTCACCCTACCATACTGAAAAGCCGCAGAACTTTGCTTTTGCCGACGCATGGGACAAGACTATGCCAATGGCATATCAAGTGCGGCGCTCGGATTTCGACGAGATACTTATTCGCAATGCCGAGCGAAAGGGTGCCAAGGTTATTGAAGGTTGCCGAGCCAAAGCAGTGGACTTTTTGCCTGATAATGCGGGAGTCCGGATCCTTGCGGAGTATGAAGATGGTCGACAGGAAAATTTGCAGGCACGCTTTCTTGTGGATGCATCTGGTCGCGATACCTTTTTGGGAAATCTTTTCAAGCAGAAGCGTCGTAACCCAAAGCATAATAGTTCGGCTCTTTATGCGCATTTTCAGGGGGCTCGACGTCTTGAGGGTAAAGAGGAGGGTCATATTTCTTTTTTCTGGTTTGAGCATGGATGGTTCTGGTTTATTCCCCTCGCTGATGGAACGACCAGCGTGGGATCTGTGGTTTGGCCGTACTATCTGAAATCCAGAACAAAATCAGTAGAGGAATTTTTTATGGACACCATCGCGTTATGTCCCGATCTGGCAGCGCGGCTGGTGAATGCAAAACGTACCAGTTCAGTGAATGCGACTGGCAACTACTCATATGTCTGTGAACAAACCCATGGTTCCAACTATCTATTACTCGGTGATGCATTCGCTTTCTATGATCCGGTTTTTTCTTCGGGGGTCATGTTGGCAATGCAAAGTGCTTTCATTGGTGCAAAGACCATTGACACTTGTTTGCGTGAGCCGCAAAAAGCCACAAAGGCGCTCAGACGTTTTGATCAACAGGTGCGCCATGGAGGCAAGGTGTTTTCCTGGTACATCTATCGAATCACCCAACCGACTATGATTGATCTTTTTATGCGTTCAGGGAATATTTTCCGAGCTCGGGAGGCGGTTATCTCGGTCCTTGCGGGAGATATTTTCAAGAAGACACCGATCAAACCTTCGCTCGCCGCCTTCAAGAGTATTTATTACTTAGCTTCTTTGCGGCATGCGACGCGTTCGTGGTCAGCCTGGAAGCAACGAAAAGAAAATATACGGGTAGAGTGACCTCCAGTGTTTTATCATCAGGCCGATATAGCTTGGGAGATCTTTTGGTAAAAATTGGAGAAATCGAAAGTCTATTTTTTAGCGGTGGGGTATGAGCCAGATTCCGGACGCGGGTTCTCCAAGCAGATTCCGGACTCTGCGAGAATACCTCATTTTTTATTGTGGACTAGGTTTGTTGGCAGGCATCAGTTTGTTATGGACCTTGTTGGCTTTGCCATTAAACCTGATTTTGCCGAGAAAATGGAAAACGCTCACCGGGCGGATAATTATTACTATGGGTTTCAGAATGTATTTGTGGGCACTTTCTAGTATGGGCGCTTGCCATTTTAATCTGCAAGCACTGGATATTCTCCAAAATGATTCGCCCATGATCATTGCGCCTAATCATCCGTCCATGCTGGACGCGCTGATGGTGATTTCGCGATTGCCCAATCTGGCGTGCATCTTGAAGTCTGATTTGGTAAATAACCTGTTTTTTGGTGCGGGGGCTCGTTTGGCTGGATATATCCGCAACGATTCTTTACGCAAGATGATTCGCCTTGCCACGGAAGACCTGCGCGGTGGTAGCCATTTGCTGCTTTTTCCGGAAGGTACCAGAACTACACGCCTCCCCATTGGGACCGTGCATGGCAGCATTGCCCTGATTGCCAAGGAAGCCAAGGTACCTATTCAAACTGTGTTTATTGAAACCGACTCGGCTTTCCTGACCAAAGGCTGGTCTTTTTTTCGTAAACCATCTATGCCTATTCATTATCGGATCCGTTTAGGCAAACGCTTTGCCCCACCGAGCGATGTGCGTGGTTTTACGGTTGAGCTGGAAAGATATTTCGAGTCAGCAATGACGGAAGTTCCATTCCCGCCGCTTTATCCAACAGAAGCAGAGAGACAATGAACGAAGCTTCAGTCACCCATCTGGTATTGATTCCCAGCTATAATCCGGGCCCAAAAGTATATGAAACCGTTGTTTCGGCGCGGTTGCAGTGGAACCCCGTATGGGTTGTAGTGGATGGCAGTACTGATGGAACAGCTGCTGGACTGGAAGCTATGGCTGCCAAAGATAGTGGAATACGCGTTTTTCAACGCTCCGATAATCAGGGTAAAGGTGCAGCTGTGCTTTTTGGTTTGGATCAGGCGGCTGCTCAAGGTTACACCCATGTGCTTACAATGGATTCCGATGGGCAACATCCCATGGAGCGTATTTCCGACTTCATGGCGGCATCACATGAAAATTCAGACGCCATGATTCTTGGGGTTCCGGTATTCGATATCAGTGCGCCGGCCTTGCGTGTAAAAGGCCGGCGGATATCCAACTGGTGGGCCAACCTGGAGACACTGGGTGGTGGCATTGGTGATTCGCTGTTTGGTTTTCGCGTCTATCCTGTTTCCCCACTACGGCAGCTGATGCATGCACATCGATGGATGCGGCGCTTCGATTTTGACCCTGAGGCGGCAGTGAGAATGTCCTGGCTTGGTGTCCGGATTATCAATATGCCCGCATCAGTGCGTTATTTTGATATGGATGAAGGGGGGGTATCCCATTTCCATTATTTGCGGGACAACCTGCTGCTTACCTGGATGCACACCCGTCTGTTCTTCGGATTTTTGTTACGCCTCCCAGCATTGTTTTTGCGTCGTTATTCAGCGCGGACACAATGAGTCCACTGGATCCGCTGACACCGGCTGGCGCAGGAAGGTCGCCCCCGGGGGGGTGCATTTGCCAGGCGCCATCTGTGGTTTATGCCATTGCTCCGTTGATGGAAATAATCTGTCCACTGATATAGCCAGCTTGTTCCGAGGCTAGAAATCCAACCAGATCGGCCACCTCATCCGCGCGTCCGGCACGTTTCATTGGCACTATTTGCGCAATGGTTTCGGTAGTGAAGGTTTGAGCACTCATGTCCGTGGCGATTATGCCAGGCGCTACTGCATTCACAGTAATGCCCCGGCTGGCGACCTCCAGCGCCAGAGATTTGGTGGCCGCATGTAATGCTCCTTTAGCTGCCGAATAATTGACCTGACCACGGTTACCTGTTTGGGCCGACACCGAGGTGATATTGATGATACGCCCCCAGCGGGTACGGATCATAGGCATGAGCACTGCCTGTGTTACATGAAAAAAACCATTGAGTGAAACATCTATCACGTCATGCCACTGCCTTGCATTTAGGGCCGGAAAGGCTGCATCGTCATGAATGCCCGCATTGTTGACCAGAATCTGGATGGGGCCACATTCAAGTTCTTTCTGCAAGGTTGTATTGGTAGCCTCAACGTCAGTGATGTCAAAAGCCAGCGTACTTGCTTTTCCACCAGCGAGTACTATCTGGTCAGCTAATGCTTGGGCTTTTGGCAGGTTTTGGTGGGCGTGAATAATGACTTGGTGGCCATCTTCAGCAAGTTTTCTGGCTATGGCTGCACCAATACCGCCACTACCACCAGTCACCAGTGCACGCTTCGGTATGCAGCTTATACTCATTCGAGTGTGGTCAAGGGGGATTGCAAAAAGGGTTCCGCTGCCGGCTTATTGACACCCAATAAAAGCGCCGCACGTCCTTCCAGCAGCACACAGTTCGCAGCCATAACTGTAAAGTGATATAACACATTGCCTTTGTCAGCCAGTTTTTCGGCCTTAATTTTTATATCGCATGCAATGTCATCAAGGCGCGACACATGCAAGGCAACTTCCCGTACGCTGATGAGATATCCTAAATGAGTTGTATCACTCTCCCCTGTTTTTGGGCACGACAAAGCGTTATGTACTGCCATGCTCTGTGCTGCGTATTCAATGCCGCAGGCAGCGCCGAGTCGTCCATGGGCACGGAGAGGCAAAGTCTCACTGCGGTGACTGGTTGCCCTGCAGGTGATGGTGTTTTCATCCCACTGTTCCACGGCTTCAAGCAAATGCATTTGACCCTGATGGGGTATATGTCCGCCAATCCATTGGCGGTCTAATGGCACGGTGCTATATCCACACTTAGACAGGATGGATTCTCATAATTCAGAACAACACAGCCGGCTTTTTCAATTGCTATGCGCTGAAGCAGCGGCAGGCAGCGTGCTGCAGGATTGGATTGGCGCAAAATTTCAAGATCAGGATGGTTCATGGTCTGCACAATAGCATCCGCGAATAGGTTCTCGCTGCAGATACTGACCTGAGCTAGTGTTTTTCCAGGGCTAAGTGTAGATTTTAGCAACAGTGCCACGGCAAAAGTGTCAACAATTGGTCGGGCATCGTACAGAGGCTGAGGATAGTCACTTTCGCAGGCTATTAACAGCACAGGTATTTCCGTAGTGGCCAAGAGCACAATGGCTTCCAGAAGTCCAGCGGCAAAGCTTCCATCATGTGCACTGACCACAGAGGATGGTGTCATTGCACCCGCAGAAATGCCCCAATAACCAGAAATCGCATTGTGTACGGAATTATGAAACTGAGTGGGAGAAATCATGGTATCTCCAGATGCCAGCGCTGTACAAATCGAATGACAGATGCGGCCATCACTTCCAGACGAAGCAAAAACTGATGCAGGTTCTGCGGGCGGCACATTAGCCATAGCGCAGGCTGCATGACCTACCTCCAAGGCAGCCATGACTCCTGGGCTGGCGCGACGTCGTTCTGCTGTTGGTAACGAAGCTGGGGGTGATAATACGGTTCTCTGATTTTGGTAAGGAGATTGCCCTGTCAGTATAGCCAAGCCTTGCGACCAGCTTCCAAGTCCAGGGCCGAGCAGGCCAATACCATCAAGATAAGCACTGAGCACTGTCATGATGTCATTTCACTTGAAGGAGCGACCAAAGACCAAACTGCAGTTGCTGCCACCAAAGCCGAAGGAATTACTTAACACATGGGAAACCCTTTGCCTTTGGTTTGAAGCAAGATATTGAATGCCAGTTGACGTATCTCTCTGATTAGCTTTTGGGCCTGCTGGCAGCAAATTATTTTGAATGGCAATGGCACAAATAACGGCTTCCAGAGCCCCTGCAGCACCCAAGGTGTGTCCAGTTGCTCCTTTTGTAGAACTACATGGCGTATTGATGCCGAAGACACTCGCCACGGCTTTGGCCTCGGAAATGTCGTTATTGAGCGTGGCGGTACCGTGCAGGTTGATATAATTGATGTCTGCGGGCTTTAAACCGGATGTGGACAGAGCTTGTTCCATAGCAAAACGTGCTCCGAGACCCTCAGGGTGGGGGGATGACATGTGATAAGCATCGCTGGATTCACCTACACCTAACAGGAGTACCTCATCTCCGCAGTGATCTTTTGGCATGCGCTCTACGAGCAGATAAGCTGCTGCTTCGCCAATGGATATCCCTTTGCGATCATCGCTGAACGGTTGACAAGGGCCGTCGGCCAATAGCCCCAAGGAATGAAAACCGTAAACAGTGGTAGCGCATAACGAATCTACGCCGCCAACAACTGCAGCGTCAATTAGTCCCAAGTCCAGCATGCGTTTTGCTGAAGCGAGAGCCTTGGCGCTGGATGAGCAGGCAGAAGAGACCGAAAGGGCCGGGCCTTCAAGGCGTAATTTGCGCCGTACAAAGTCACTTAAAGAGTAGGGACTGTGGGTGGCAGCATAAACAAAATCTGCTGGCAGGCTTCCCCTTACCGGGTCACGATGCTGAAATGCCAATTCGGTCTGGAGAATTCCGGCGGTACTGGTCCCCATGTAGACGCCGATGCGCTTGCGACCCCATTTTTCGATGGCAGCTTCTACCGCCTCCTCAAATCCATCCTGGCGCAGGGCCATTTGCGCTAACCGATTATTACGACAGTTGAAATCCCTTAAGTCCGGACTTATCTCTTCGTCGTCAACGGCGTCTACTTCGCCGACCCAGGTGTTGATGTTTATATTCTGAAAGACACGATGACGCAGTCCGCACTGGCGTTCGCTCAGTGCAGTTTTTGTCTGTTCCAAACCGCGTCCAATGCTACTCGTCGCAGTGAATCGTGATATAAGCGCCGATGTCATGTATCTTATAAGTTACAACAATAAGTCATGACAGCATTGTGGTCGGGGCCCCCATGAATGTCAAACCGGTTTAGTCGGATGCCAGGAACTGAAATTTGAGGTGGACATATCTTGATAGGGCAATCATCTACGGTATTTGTACGTTTTCTTTCTGTACGAGCTGGTGCTCTGCCTGTCTGACTGGAAGAGCGGAGCCTGGGGCAACGGAGTCAACGGGTAAGGGCTCTTCGTCAGATTGAGTGGGTAGGGGGTAGAATGCTGTGGAGCGGTCGTGCCCTGAATAGGAGTTAGCTGATGGTCCCTGAAGAGCTGTTTTCTCTCGCGTTAGGATTGGTTCCGCCGTGGTTGGTG
>NZ_JACKYY010000015.1:0-59926 GCF_015100075.1 Acidithiobacillus sp. HP-11 | reverse complement strand
AGATTATGCTCGGCTATTTGATCCTTTAGGCTTTGTGCATAAATGGGCTCGTCTATATCCCAGAGGCTGGTGTTACCTGTGCCCCATGCAAAAAAAAGAAAAGCTAACAAGAAGATAGTCAGCGCCCGGAACTTGGAAAAACAATGTCTACTACAACTTGTAGAAAACATCAGACCAGCCAAGAATTGGAACATTTAAGTGGAAAATTAGAAAACAATAGAGCGCCTCAAAGTATCAACCAGACAGAAATCAGTCTAACCCACACGGGATCAGATATGCCACATGCGTGGAGTAATTTGTCAAACGATGCTAGCGTTTAACGGCAATAATATTTAGTTAGTAACGATCACTGCGCATGGATTGCAGGGAACCCTTAATGGATTGCCTCTATCCCTGATTGGGTATGAACTCATTTTTCTGCGCACTCCGCGTGGGTTACGCTTGCCCCGACTGGTAACAGCGCGACCGGAAGCCATTTCCTGCAACACGCTCTGCAACCAGGCAGACCTACCCCGAGGGGGGAAGAGCGCCGACAGCGGGAGGACGGCGATGCAGGACGCGCACCGCATGGATGAAGGACAGATCCTGCGCGGCCTGACCGGTTTGCGCTGCGGCTTCGGTCATCAGATGGCGGATAGCTGCATGGGGTTCAGGTGGTCGGAGGTTCAAATCCTCTCGCCCCGACCAATAAATCAAAGGGTTAGGATGCATCTTCCTGATTTCTTTTTCTACAATCACCGCCTTTTTCTACAATCCTGCTCAGTGGGGTAATCCGCTCCGCTTCTCTGGCTCTGATATATGCCTCAGTCATATCGCCGCTGGCATGGCCGGCCAGGGCTTGCGCGTAGTCTCTTCCAGCGACCCGCTTGGCGTCAGTAAGCGCCTTGGCTCGTATGTCATGAAAGTGAATATCCTCCACGCCAGCTTTGGCCACGATACGTCGCCAGGCACTGTTCCAACCGCTCACACTATAGGGTTGCCCGTCTCGTGTGCAGAAGAAGTAGAGCGACCCTACCCTGCGGCGCAAGCTCTTGGAACGTGAAATCACTTCGTCCAATGCAGGGGCAATGATGAAGGCCATCTTTTTCCCAGTCTTGCCCTGACTGATAAGTAAAGAGTCCCCGTTGATATCCGAAAGTCGAAGCCTCATGATATCGCCGCGCCGCATGGCAGTGAGGTAGGCGATATCAATAATGCACTGCCACTGATTATCTGCATGTGACCTGATAAGGTCGAGCTCCTCGTCAGTGATGTAGCGGTCCCGAGGTTTCTCCTTGTTTCGCCTGACACCTTTGGTTGGATTGTGTTCACACCAGCCCCATCGAATGGCAAAGGAGAATACCGTCGAAAGAAGGGCCATCTCGCGATTGGCTGCAACCGGTGATGGATGCTGATCAAGATATGCGGCGATATCCATACCCCTCACCTCAACGATCTGCATGTGCCCAAACACGGAGCGCAGCCGCGCGGATTGACGGATGTATTCCCTTCTGGTGGACTCTGCGAGCTTGGATAGCTCCGTACCGATATAGCGATCTATGGCCTGTCCCATTGTGGAGCCGGAGGCATTATGTCCTTCCATCTCGGCCCACTTGGCAACAGCCTCAGGATAATTATCTGCGAGCCTGGTCCACTGGCGCTTTCCGGCGACGAGCGTGACGTAATAGTATACCTTGCCTTTCTGGTGCATCCTTGGCGGTAGGTTATGGTGTGACGATCTATGCCGTCCCATGTCGTCGTGTCTCCTGCTTCAGAACATCCAGTCTCGGCCCATTACGTCTGGGCATTGCCCCTGATCCAACGAGATGACGTTCGACCTCTGCCCAAAGTACCACTGGTCGCCCGGTTGCCGCCACTTCATGCCTGTAACCATGGTCACATAGCCATCTGACCTGCCCAGGCTTGGTCTTCAGTCCTGTGAGGCTATATAGATCTTCCGGCGTTAGAAAAGTAGCCATGATTCTAAAATCCAGTCTGCCACGCGGAAGTTCCCGCCGTGATAGCGCGTGACCCGGCGAGAGGGTTCTTTTAGGGGTAGGGCGCCCATGGATCAGCTCCCAAAATGGATTGCCAGCGGGGGCTGTGCCTGACGCCTTGCCGCAGCGTTATCCCAGGCTTCGGAAAGCGCTGGCGTAGCATCTTCCAGAGAGTATCCGAAAGCGATGGCGGCACCAATGGTCGTCTCGAACTCCATGTAAATGCCTGTTACTGAAATTTTCCCTTCGGATTGAACCCCGGTTATGGGCGGCCGGGTGCCGTTGGGCTGGATGAGCGTGCCAAGACGCGAGGCGTCCTTTGCGGTCGAGATCATGATGGCACCTCGTCCCAGAGCAGAACAGAGCACCACCGTGAGGGGGTATCACCACGCGCGGCTATCCCGACGCGGCCTGGCTCCCGAAACAGAAAGGACCCTCTCGGCGCACACAAGAGTATCCGGCAAAGCAGCAACTCAGAACGGCTCCGTTGCTCCGGGTCCTTCCCTGTGGTTATGAACAGGAGGGTGCGCTCCATCAGAGCACCACCTTCCGCACTGTGCCGGCGCGGGAGACCCTGGTCACCAGGTCCACAATGGTTGTGGAGCGATCGAAGAGGAAGGTCAGTACAGCGCCGTCGCGGTAGAGGACAAAGACCTTGGATTGACCTTGCGTAGCAGCCCGCGCATTGTGCGCCGCAACTGCAAATGCCCGCGAATGCGGATGATATGCAATGGATTCTTGCGAGAGTGATGGTGCCATAGCTGACGGTCCCCCATGTCGCCGCGCTGGGTGTGGGCGGCTGATGAGCTAAGTAAAGCTTGCTTCACAATATAAGTCAAGCATGCTTTCCGATGACCGCGTTCTGCCGCGGGGACGGTGATTCTTGATAGAGGGGTTGCCGACGGGGTCTGATTGTATATGCTGATGAGCAGGGTTTGTTATGAGCGCGGTGGGCGCATGGCCATTATATCCAATAAAATCAGAGGGAAATTAAAAGAGAAGCACGGTGTCCGCGAAGAGAAGTAATAGATATCAAGACTCATTTGCATGGTTGGTTTTTCGTCTGGTAAGCTCTTCGATTATTTCTTCATTTTTCCGTTTAGTTTCTTCAAGCTCTCGCATGACTTCATCCTGTTGACTGGACGTCAGGCGGTCGAAGATCCCCAGCATCGCCCGCTGCATAGGCGTTAGTCCCCGTCCGTCAAACGGCAAACCATCCGCGCCAGATTCTATTAACGTTGCCGCGTTAGGTGTCCCTAGCTCCTGGAGCATCGCACCCTCTCCCTGCATTACCCAGTCGGGATTGATGCCCAAATTCTTTCGGAGGGCAGTTAAGGCATCCCATGCCGGCTTTGTTCCACCGTTCTCCCACTGGTGGACAGCGGATTTACTCAATCCGCCCGCATGCTTCCCCAGTTCTGCCTGAGTCAATCCCAGTCGCTTTCTGATTTTCTTGATGCGATCGCCGATGTCGTCCATGTGGTCAAGCATACTGACCGCAAGGGAAAGTGTCCTTGACTAAAATGGTGAAGATTGCTTTACTATTCATCATGAGCACCATCCGAACAAAACAGGACGCGATACGGATCTTCGGCGGCACCATGAAAGCCGTTGGCGATGCGCTTGGGATCAGTCGCCAAGCCGTTTACCAGTGGCCCGAAGAGTTGCCCCAAGACACCTCCGACAGATTGGTCGGTGCGGCAATTCGTCTAAAGCTCTTGCCGCCTGGACTCCCTGACTCCCGGAGACGACGTAATGGTGCCGCCTCTCCCCAGGCCCCAGAGCCTGAAAGGGAATCCGCATGAGCACATACGGTGCCGTCACCCGTGCCGAACTCCGGCCCGACATCTTCGGCCCCTTGGGCGGGATCAGAGACCAGGGGGCCGCATGAACGCATCACCTATCACCACTTCTATGCCAGGAAACGGGGGCACCCGGATTGCGTTTCCAGCCGCGCGATCACTCCTGGCGCCTATTCGCACGGCTGGGAAGGCTGGAAGAGACCATGCCAAGTGATGCACAAAAACTGGATTGTTCAGAGCTTCCGCCCCCACCTGTACCAGCAGACATTGATCTGCGTTCCTATTGCTGGATGAAGCTGGACTTGAGCCGACTTCATTCCAGCGACTTCATCCACCTGGCCAGCAATGAGGAGTTCGGTTCCGCTGTAAAGCTATGGACCGAATCCATGCGGCAAGTACCTGCTGGTAGTCTTCCCAACGATGACAATATCCTGGCGTCCCTCGCTGGATATCGAGGTTCTCCCCGGCGGTGGATGAAAGTCAGGACTATTGCGCTGCATGGTTTCTCCCTTTGCTCCGATGGCCGCCTGTACCATCCCGTGCTTGCCGAAATGGTACTGGATGCCTGGGGCAACAAGACCCAACAGCCGACATCAAGCCCTTCGGACCCACGCGCCAAGGATCGTGAGCGCCTTCGTCGCTGGCGGGCGGCACAGAGGGCCAGGCATGAAAACGCTCAGTCTAACAGAACTGAGGAAGCACACTACTCTACCCAAGCCGGTGAAACGGCTGAAACGTTTCAAGACCGTTTCACCGAAACGTTTCCTGAAACGGCTGAAACGTTTCACAGAAAAGAAAGAGAGGGAGAAAAGAGAGAGAGAAGAAACGTTAATAACGTTTCCGAAACGGCAGGTGAAACGTTTCAGGAAACGACACCACCAGAGCCATCTCAAATGCCGACAGCAACCCGCGAAGGCACGTTGTGCAAGAAACTACGGGGGCTTGGCGTCCGTGCGGCCCCTCACATGGTTGTTGTGCAGGAGATGTGCGCACGCCACTCCGACGAACACATCCTGGCTGCGGCGGAGATCGCTCTGGAGAAAAAAGGCAGCGGCATTCATGTCGGCTACATCGCCGCGATGCTGAAAGATCCTGGGAGATCTTCAGTGAAAGGAGCAAAGAACAAGCAAACAGATGGTCCGCCCAACCGCTCTCTCCTGCCGCCCGTCGCCGTTGCCGAATCTCATTTCATTGCCCTGTAGGAGAGCCACCATGGCAATACCGAAGAAGTCCGAGAATAAACATCAGCCATTAGTCCGCACGGGCGATGCTGCCAGGGATCTCCTTGCCCGATGGGGGTTCGATCCTAATAACGTGGCGATCCTGCCCGACCGGCATCCCCAGTACCGCGAGTGCGCGCGCCATGGCCGCTACCCGATCTCCATGGTGGATGAGCAGGATGTCATCCGCTACATGTCGCCAGTCTGTCCAGTATGCACGGCGGAGCAGGCCTCCCGTCGGCTCATGGAGAGCGCGGCCATCCCAAAGCGCTACGTTGACTGCGGCTTCGACAACTATGTGGTCGATGTCCCGGGTCAGCAGACGGCCCTCAATGTCTGCCGGGACTACGCAGATCATTTCGAGGAGCACACCCGTAAGGGATCCTGTCTCGTCCTCTGCGGGAATCCCGGCACGGGCAAAAACCACCTGGCGTCTGCCATCGCCCACGTGGTGCTGGCCAAAGGGCACAGCGTGCTCCAGGTCACTGCCTACGACATCATTGCCCGGATCCGCCAGACCTGGCAGCGGGGAATTGGCAACAGCACGGAGCTGGAGGTCATCCGCGGGTTTGCGGAAGTGGGCCTGCTCATCATCGACGAGGTCGGGAAAACCTTCGGCAGCGATGGAGAGCGGGTGCATCTCTTCGAGGTCATTGATCACCGATACCGCGACCTGAAGCCGACCCTCATCCTGTCCAACGAGAGCATTGGCGGTGTGGAGAAATACCTGGGTCCGGCCGCCTTCGACCGGCTGTGCCAGAATGGCGGGCTTCTGCTCTTTGACTGGCAGAGCCATCGTCGGGGGAGGGAGTACAAATCCGATACGGCAGCCTGCCTGCGGGGTGAACTATGAACAGAAATCATGAGCAGCAGCTGCAGGTAGATCGTCTCTCAGAAAGCCACCCGATGCTGAACCCGCATCCCGTCCGCTCCGCTTGCGCCCGAAGCGCGACCAGAGACATGGCATCCTACCTGATCGACCTTGGCCCATTCTTTTCAGAGCCAAAGCAGTTCCTGGAAGACCTGCGTGCGAGTGATTTTGCTCCGAAGGGATACGATTGCAGCGCTCAGATTGCCATCCGCCTGATGCGCTGGTCGCAAAGCATCCAGTTGACCCCCCGCCAAAATCACGTGATGAACCAGATCGTCTCTGAAGCCATTCGGCGCGGAGCCGCGATCATCGAATCCAAAATCAGGACGGCTGAATGGTCTATACCAGATCATCGCGACGATCATCACGATCTTGCCGTCACGGCGGCCACCAAGGCATTGCAACACTTTACGGAGAAGCACGACCTGGCAACGGTGCCGCACCCCAATATTGCGACATTCGTTGACGTGCATACCCGGTTTGCCTCCCGTGATGCCATGGAAGATTTTATTTATCGAAAACGGCTTGATGCGGAATCTGTGTTGCCACACGAACCGACGTTCTCAAAAGCATCGCTGGAAAGAGTCATCCGGCAGAGGCGATCGGAACTCAAAAATCTCTCCGGAGAAAAGCGGCAGAAGAAAATGCGGGAGCTGGAAAGAATGGAAGCCACGCTTCATGGAGTGCGAACAGAGGTTCGCCTGGAATATGCGCTGGAAGAAAGGGGAGACCATGAGGCACGAGGCAGTAGCGAGCGACTTTCGCTGGAGGAGCAGGTGTCCATCGCGGTCGGAGGTATTGACCTGGAAGAGGAAGACGACAGTTATGAGATGCCTGCCGACCAGCGGGAGTTCCTTGACCTTCTGATTCAGGTGGGTAACCAGCAAATCGCTGCAAAGCAGCTCATACCTTACCTGGCCGAGGCAAGGGAATACCGCGCCATTCTCGGTCTTCTTCAAGTGCTGAAGAACACCGACGAAATCAGCCTTGAGGCAGCATCGCTGCGTGAACTGCTGGGCAATCGAGGCTTGCCCGATATTCGCAAGCAGGTCCTGCGCGTTGGCAGGGCCGACGGCTGTGAGGTGGTTTCGCTTTTCGACACATGCAAGGCATACCTTCGTGGGGAGAATGGCGAACGTGAGGTGCTGGCTGCACTGCAGGTGGCTTCCATATGAAGGTACATCCGCCATTCCCATGGCTGGGCGGCAAGGGAAAACTCGCCGATGAGATTCTTGCCCGACTTCCCGAGCCGTCGCGGGAACTGACCTATGTTGAACCCTTCTTTGGTGGCGGAGCGGTATTCTTTGCCCGTCGTCCCTCCGGCATTGAGGTCATCAATGATGCAAACGGCGAGATCGTGACCTTCTTTCGTGTGCTCCGTGACCGCACAGACGAACTGATCTGGTACTTGCAGAACACCCCCTACTCGCGCCAACTGTTTTACGAGTGGCGGGCCATTCCGGACCCGGCAAGTCTGCCAGACCTCGAACGCGCTGCGCGGTTTTTCTATATTGCCAGATCCGCGTTCGCCGCCGAATCAACGCGCAAAAATCCAGCGTGGGCCTTTGCCAAGGTTTTTGACAACAAAGCACGGGCCATGGCCGCTATCATTGATTCGGAATTGCGACTGGTTCGGGATCGACTGCGGTACGCACTGATCGAGAATGATGATGCCATTGCGGTTGTCCGGAGATTCGATACCTCTTCCGCCGTCATCTACTGTGACCCGCCTTATCTCCAGGCTACCCGCAGAGACGGGCAATATGCTGATGAGATGAGTGACCAGGATCATGAAAACCTGCTTCGGGTGCTCTCAGCATGTGATGCCTATATCGCGATCTCTGGCTATCCCAGTGATGTATATTCTGATCATTTAGAATCTGGGCAAGGATGGTCCTATGTAGATTTTGCTCATACCTGTCACGCCAACCGGTCAGGGAAGGTTGGAGAAGATATTGATCGTGAGCGGACAGAAAGGATCTGGTTGAATCCGCGCCTTACGGATTGGTACGACCGGCACGCTCCGCGCCAGTGTTCCCTATTGGATCTGTGCGCCGTGTGACCCGCGCCCGATCTATACCGAGCCTGAACAGGACTGATCGCAATGCATCAAGGAGAAAGCCATGGCAGGAGTGAATAAAGTGATTTTGTTGGGCAACGTGGGCCAGGACCCCGAGATGCGCTATACGCCTGCTGGCAAGGCCATCGCGAGTTTCAGTGTGGCCACGTCAGAACGCTACAAGGATAAGGAGGGTAATACACAGGAACGCACGGAGTGGCACCGTGTAACGCTGTTTGGCCGCCAGGCAGAGATTGCCGGTGAGTATCTTCGCAAAGGGAGTCAGGTCTACATTGAGGGCCGGATACAGACCGAAAACTATACCGACAAGGAGGGGGTCGAGCGCTACGCGACCAAGATCATCGGTGATCGCCTCCAGTTGCTGGGCCGCCGTAGTGAGGATGGTGGTGCCAGTGATGGTTACTCCGGTAAATCTCAGGGATCGACTGGCGGGGGCGGTGGGCACCCCGCTCCGATGGATGATCTGGGTGAAGACGAGATTCCATTCGTGACGCAGGCAGACGTTTTGTTCCAGCCGCGCCCCCTGCTGCGGCGTGTACGGTTTTGATGGCGACGGCCAGCTTGCGCAGCCGATGGGCCACGATCCGCCGATTCACTCGGTCCCACCTCACCAAACTTGCCCATTATCCGGCGCGACGCTCCACGGAGCACCAACCCTGATTGCGCAGGTATTGTCACCGTCTGGCAATATTGCGCCATTAGCCGACCTTCGGTGGCGCCATATTGCCAGACGGTGACACGCACCAAGGGAGATTCCCGTGCGGACCGTGGTCCGTCTGGTCCGGGAGCGTACGCCAAGAGTTCATAGCAGCCTAGCAGATTTTTGACGCTGCAGAAGGCTGTCAGCCCAATCAGCCAAGGCATCGATCTCGGCCTTCAGTGCTTCCGGCCTCGGCAGAGGACGGTTCAACGCAGCGGCGGCGCTATGCAGCAACTCGGAACAGCGACCAAATCCGTCCCGCATGGCCTCGCAATCGGGAACAGTGATTGCGGTCAGCTTAACCAAACCAGGCGTCTTCACTTCGTTGGACAGTCGCCGGATGACGTGCCCGACAACTTCTTCAACCGCGATCTCCCACGTATCGCGCAACGTTGCGGCGATGGATTTGACGGACTTTCGCCACTCGTCGTGATTGCCTTGCTCGAAATGGTAGCGTTCACCTGCAAGCTGATTGCTCAGACTTGTGGTGATGTCACTGACCCGACGCGCTTTGAATGGCGGCTCGCTGCGGCAAAAGCCTGCCTTGTCAGCACCTCTGCTGATCGAGCTGATCGCCACCTGTGGCTTGGGCTGAACGTCATCCGCGGCGCGATTCAACTCGAACAGGAATGCCAGGTCATGAGTGAATACGATGACCTGGCGATGAGCGGCCTCAGCAACCAGGCGCTTGGCCACGGCCTCCCTGTGCATGTGGTCGAGCGAGGAAACGGGATCGTCAAAGACGATGCCAGACTTGCTTTCGGTAGTAGCGAGCTCGGCCATGAACGCGGCCAAGGCAACGCAACGATGCTCGCCTTCACTCAAAACCTGTCCCACCGCAGCCATGGGCTTCCGTGTAAGTGCGACTTTGAAACGGGGAATGCCCTGAGCGCTGTTTTGCTGGCGAAGCTCTACGGCAAGCCCAGCAATCTCGAAACTTGCCACCTCACGCGCGAACTGCGTGCGAAGTGCATCTGTCACTAGAGCCTGCGCGATCTCCGTGCTCTTCGTGGTAATGCGATTGGTGGCAGTATCTCGTTGGGCCGCCTCAAGCTTTGCAACTTGCTTCAGCCGTTTGATTTCGGCGAAAACATCGGCTTTGATGCCGACAAGCCATCGACGATTGTCAAGCTCGGCCTTTTCGGCGCGCAAGGCCGCATGAGATGTAGAACCAGCCTCAGCGACAAGGGCGTTCGCTCGAGCCTCAATGTCCGCTATTTGATCGATCAGCGCCTGACGCGGATATTCCGCAACAGGCACGTCAATAGCGGCGCTTGGATTTGCGTGGCGTCGCCTGATCTGGCGATGACGCCACAGGGCACGCAGGACCCCGTCTCTGATCTGTGTCGCCAAGGCATCCTGGCGAAATTCGTCGCGGACTGTCGCCAGAATGTTCGCAAGCTCGGCCAACGAAATAGCCTCACCCTTGAACATTGCCAGCGCCCTATCGTATGTGACGCGCGCAGCCTCGGCACGTTGCTGGCTGTCGTCGCGCACAAAAACCTCGAAGCGGTTGAGGCGATCAGCGGCGACAGGCATCAATTCCTGCTGGCAAAGCACGCATACGCTTCCAGGATTTGTGACGGGGAAGCGCCGTTCGGGATAGGCCTCCGCGTCAGAAAATGCTCGAGCACTGGCCCATAGCGCCTGCCAAACCTCCGACCCGATCTGCGGCAACGCTTCGTCACGGAAAAGCGCATTGGAAGCAGCTTCTGCCGCCCGACGCGCGGCATCGCTATCAAGGGCATGGCGGCGCAGGTTATCGGCGGTATCGTCGCCGATTGAAGCAAAAAGCCGATCCAGGCGCGCAATGTGCCCATCAACCTTGGTCTTAAACGCCGCAAGCTGGCGCGCCGCGCGAGCCGGATCACCAGACAGGTCCGCCGTGAGCTGAGCCAATCGGTCTTGCTCTGCTTGCGTGAGCGTGGCCAATGCTTCGACCGTCGCCGGCGCAGTGTTGGCAGTGAGCCGGGGTATGAGCTTGCCGACTGCTGTTTCCCTGCTGCATGCCGGCGCCCTGATCACTTCGGGCGTTTGCGCCTTTATCTGCGTGATCTCGGCTGCCAGCTTGTCCTTGACCGACTTACAGAGCTGCGCCAGCGCACCAAGCAGTTTGAGCGGAAACGGCGTGTAAGCCACGTCATTTGTATCGTCCACGTGGACGTTCGCGGTACGGGAATCGAAAACGCTGATGCCTGGAAGCGCGGTGTCGTCAACCTGCCCAAGCTGCCAAATGTAAGTGCGGTTCTGACCGCTGATCGCGTATTCGATCGTGGCGCTCGGCGTACCTGGCGCAGGGTCATAGATGTCGGGGGCGATTTCCTCGGCTCGGCCAGACACGCGGGCGCGACAAACCTTCTTGAGAATCCGCGCGTAGCCGGATTTTCCCGATCCGTTGTCGCCATAGATGATTGTCAAACCGACACGGTGCAGCGTCAGCCGTTGGTCAGGAGCCAAGGCATTGACATGCCGGACTCCATGCACCTGCCGCAAATAGACTTCTCCCTGATCGTGGTTCGAACTGCGGAGATGCCCCGCTTCCAGCGGAACCGCTGGGTTGTCACCCTTGCAGATGGAAGCCAGTTCGTCGATCTCGGCCGGCTCCAGGACAGCTTGCGTTGCAAGCCGCCGCAGTGCGTCGCGCTGCCAGCCGGGACAATCAGCAGACCACGCAAGGATATTGGCGAGCGCCTCTGCTTCCGTCGTCATACACCCTTGCCTCTCGGCAAGAGTCTTCCAAGCAAGAACATTTTTCCATCGAGAGACTCACTTGTAATCATCTGCCAAGCCCCCACCGAACAAGCTGACTGCGTCCTGCGCGTAAGCAATTGCCTGCTGTACATCTAGTCGTTTCAAATCCAAGATCCGCAACTTGCCCTTCACTTCGGCTACAGATTCGATTCGCCGATAGGCATGGGAATGATGCTCGGCATACAACGCCAACCCTTGCAGCTTGGGCAGCGCATCGGCTAAGTGCAGGCTGTGCGGGTCTACTAAGTCAACTACCACCTTGCCATCCTGCTCGGCGAAGAAGAGGAAATCGGGGCGAACGATCTTGTACTGATCGGCTTCGACGTAGGCGATGCCCAGAGACGACTGGCCCGGATACTGCGGATTACGATACCAGAATGCGAAATCTTCATGTTTGGTTTCGGTCTCGAAGACTTTCGTTTCCCAGTCGTTCAACAGCGCCGGGTAATTGCCATTCTCATCGCTCAACAAGTGGTGCTTCCAAGTCTGCAGGGCGGTTTCCTTGTCGTTCTCGCGGACCTTGGTCATCTCGAACTTGCTTTCCGGTCTGACCAGACTCACATCCTGCGGCTCGGTGCTCATCTCAACGATCTGCCGGTAAGCCTCTTGACGATCATGCTTAAGCGCCTTGATCTGCAGCGCATATTCGGCCAGCCATGCCTTCGCAAGCATGTCGGCTTCAGCGTCGAACCAAGACTGCACCTCTGTCACCAGGCCCAGGCCGGCGACGGTAACGCGCATTTCCATAATGGCTTCCAAGTATTCCTCGGTGTCAGCCTCCCGATCTGCCACCTTGTCGGCCAGATATTCGACATAGCTGCGCGAAACATCCGGGCTGAAGATGCGCGCCGCGCGACGATACGCATCGTCGATGACCGCGATGTCAGCTTCTTCCCAGAATTCATTGAAGGTCATGGTCTTGTTCTTCAGGCTGGCGACCACAGTCTTGCCGTCCACTTCCAGCACTGAATTGCGCTTGGCCTTGATCTTCTCGGCGTTTTCGGTCTGGATTTTGTCCAGGGCCGCGTGTAACGCAGCGTGCGCTTTCCTGCCCGCCCCTTCGAGAATACTATCGTCAGCCAACTCTTGTGCCAGTGCTGTCAGGCGCTTGGCCGGCTTGGCACTTTTTTGTGGCCGGGTCTGCGACGGAAGCGCCTCGAAGGCCTCCCATACGACCGCTGAAGCCCCCGTGTTGGGCGTCATCTCCACAGGATTGACCAAAACGCGGCCAGTCGGCGGCGAAGTGTCGTCGCCACTGAGCAGAGCCTTGACTACATCCTCCACCGTCTTACGGTTGAACTTGGGCAGCAGGCACTCCACCGAATTCAGGCGCTCGTTGCCAGGGATGCGCCGCGCCAACGGGGTGCGCACCATGCGGCCCAACAGCTGGGTAATATGGGTTTTGTCACTTGCGCTACGAAACGAAACCATCACCTCGGCACGCGGGCAGTCCCAGCCAGTGCTGATGGCGTCTTTGGCGACCAGAACGCGCACCCAAGCCGAATCCTGCACGCGCTGCGGTTCGATATAGGGCACCTCGTACTGGCCAAAATGCTGCGTGGAATGCTCGCCAAACACGTTCGCCACACAATCAGCCGGCAATTCCGGATAGCGCGCAAACAGAGTATCCAGCCAGCGCCCGACTTCGTTCGGATCAGGCATGTTGGGAACCTGGAACACCAGCAGCGGTACCACTTCGCTCGACTCCTGCTGCCGCGCATACTTGGCCCAGGCGTCGGTCGCTTCCTTCAGCTTATCGGCAGCACGTCGCACCAGCACGGTATCGAAATCGCCGATTTCATCCGGTACGCCAAGCAGGATGTCATCCTTAATAAGACCAGATTCCTGCACCTTGACCGGATCGACCACCACATTCGGCAGCTTGACGTGCTGGCCTGCGGAAGCAATGGCCTTGTCGAAGCGTTCCACCGTGGCCGAGATGCCCCATACCACAGAGATGCCCTTTACCCCTGCTGCGCCGTTGATGATTCGCTGCACAATGGTGCTCTTGGCCGTTTCGCTGGCAGCAGTCGGCGTGCCCATGCCACGATGCGCCTCGTCCAGCACCAGATAAAGTGTCAGATCGGGATCTTCGATGGTGTTCTGAATGGTGTCCCATAGAGTGTAAGCTTGTGCATCCGGGCGCCCCTCGAACAAGCCGCCCTTGTCGTCGAAACCGCGCACTAGAAGGCTGTTCTTGCCGAACTTCTGCGTGTTAAGGAAGTAGATTTTCCCGGCCTCAAACTTGGGCCGGCTAAAGGGGTGTTCGACCACCACCATGTCACTGTGGTTGATACGGTCACTGGCTTCCAGCAGGCGGAAACGGGTCTGTTCGTTCAACGAAGGGTCGTCACTAAACCAAATCACCACTGCACCGGGGTCAGCATCGAAATCGAATTCGTCATCGCCGTGGAAAAGCGCCTCAAGCGCGGCGGCAGCCATAACCGTTTTGCCCGCACCGGTCACGGCGGTCAGGGAGAAGGCGCTCTTGTCGCCCTCGTTATACCAGTAGCGATGAGCCTTCCTGAGATTAGCTAGGGCATCGCGCACCGCATCGCTCTGATAGTCCTTGAGGGTAAATTTCATTCTTTCATTCTCCGTTGGTGAAGCTAAAATTGGTCAGGTACGACTCATACAGGCGCACAGGCTCTACTCCTTTGGCCAGTCGCTTGGCGACAGATTGGAAGCGGCGATCGTCGTCGGTGACGATGAAGGCCATGCGTATATCCTTGGCCCGTGTCATGGCTTCGATGAACGGAGTCGCCTGATCAACTTCGGCCAACAGACCATACGCCTCGGCTACCGCCCACCCGTCGGTGGGCAGCTTGTCGATGCGCTTACCACGTGCGCCTGCGCGAAGCCACAGCAGGGGTGCAATACGGGCATAGGCCAAGTTGTGGCTGACCGACTGCTCGGCTTCGTAGGTTAGCGTGAAGAACTCGGCGTTTTCCTCGAAGCCTTCAGCCATTGGGAATTCATCCGTGAACTTATAGTCGCCTTTAATTGGCTCGCCATCTGGCGTCTTGCCAGTGATGGCGGCAGCCACGCGGGGCTTGGTGATGTAGTCGCAGATGCCGTGTTTTTCCCAATCTGCATCGCCAGGACGCAAGCCCTGCTCGCGCAGCGCCTTCTGTTCGTCGGCGGCCACCTCGTTGTTGGTAACCGAAATGCACTGGCGGCACTTCCCGTCCTGGCGGTTCATGCGCATCACGGCGTGAGCAGTGGTGCCAGAGCCCGAGAAGAAATCAAGGATGATGGCTTCTGGCTTGTTGGCGACGAAGAAACGAAGCGCATCTTCGACTGCGTATAGTGATTTGGGGAAAGGAAACCGCCTTCCCGGCAACAACGTGCGAATAATGTTTGTTCCATGACTGCCCGCATCGTGAGAAGTCATGTTCCAAACAGTCTTAGGAGCTGTAGATCGACTGCCCTCCACATAAACAGTCTGCAATGATCCGTCAGCGTCACGCCCAGTGACTTTGATAACACCTTCCTCGATTAATTGAAGTTGGTTGAAGGAGAGGTAGTAAATCGGAACCGAGTTTCGCGTTAAATCCACACGTCCAAGGCGAACCGCCCCACGGGAGATCAACTCGCGAAGCGTTTCTGGGACGACAGACCAACTGTATTGCTGCCCGTCGCTGGAAGGGGGCCAAACCGCAATGGCACCTTTGGGCGCTTCCTTTGGATCATCTTTACCTATTGGCACTGTGTCACCGACAGAGTGGATGCCAGAGCTGTCTGCCTTGACGTAAATGGGGTACCACGAACCAGGATTGTGTGGCCGCAGCCCTTTCCGTCCTGTGCGTGCAAGACCTCGCCATCGGACGCCTTCGTCCTGAGAATAGTCGCGATCGGTAAGCATGTCCCGACTCCAGCGCGTCAACTTCGCATTGCCCAGCGTCAAGAAGAAAATGTATTCGTCTATTCTGGAGAACTCGTTAGCTCGGGCAGTTCCTTTCGGATTGATCACGCTACTGATCATCTGCAAGTTTCCTTCGGGAAAAACTTGCTCCAACAGCAATCCCAACCGCAGATACTCCTTCTCGTCAATGGTTACGATCAACACCGAATCCGCCGGATTCAGTAATTGCTTCGCCACCAATAACCGCCGCTCCATCATCGCTAGCCATTTGCTGTGCCGATACAGATCGTCACCTTCGACGTAGTCGTTGTTGTATTTCCAATCCTTCGCGCCCGAGTTGTAAGGTGGGTCGATGTAGATAGCATCCACTTTGCCTCGGTGTGTATAGGTCAACGCCTTCAGCACGTGGTAGTTCTCGCCATTAATGACTGTGTGAAAGGGCTTTTCGCCGCCGCGCGTGACCTTGCCGGTACTGACCAAGCCGGGATAGATCGTGTCGCGGAATTCGGCTACGACGACCAGATCATCCAGCCCAACCGATTGTGTTTCGGCTTCATCCGTGCCCAGCAGTTCCAAGTCGGCCACTTTCCTGGCCTTATGAAAGGTCCTGACCTGCCACAGGCGTTGGTCGCCTTTCTTGACCGAGCCGCGCTTCGGCAGCACGCGCACCTTGTCGCCTTTGCGGACCGGGCAACGAGGCAGATCCACAGCCTCCGGGCTATGACGCTCGAAGTTCAGGCCAAACGGCAACCGCGAGGAAAGCACCTTGAACTCGCGAGCCAGATCAGCTCCCAACTGCGGGTCCCTAGCCTTAGCTCGGGCAATTAAATCAGTCAGCCTGGACATGTATTCCCTTTTTGCTCATCAATTCTTAGATATGGCTTATAGCAAAGCCGAAATTAGCCGATTCATCGAGCGCGCTATCTAGTGGATACCACATCAAACAACATCGCCCGGTCGCACCACACCGCAGTACTTATAAATCGTACATTCCCGGTCGACACTCGGGAGTGGAGTGTTGAGATACTCCCGCGTTAGGAGGCTGCGGAAAAACCAGCAAAAACTCTATGACTGTGACTGAGTCAGTCGAAAATGGGCGAATGGAAGCCATCACCATGCCTGTTTTGACCGTTTTTGCGGTCTTTCCCGACCATTTTCTGAATTCTGGGCGCAGTACTGCCATCAGGCCATCCCCAATCGCGCCATGCGGACCAGATTGAAAGCGATGGCGACCATCGAGAAATGCAGGCTGACCCGCTCCAGGCCACGGAATCGGGTTTTCCGCACCCCACCCACCGTCTTCATCCAGCCGAAGATGGACTCGACGCGCCGGCGCACATGAATGCTCATGGCGTAGCCTGCATGGCGGGTCGTGCGGCCGTCGATAGCGGATCCCTTCGGCTTGCACGCCACATGGGGTTTGACGTTTCGGTCCCGCAGATCCTGAACAATGCCCTGACGGTCGTAGCCCTTGTCGGCACCGAGGGTGATGCGTTGGCTACCACCCAGATCGTCCACCAGCTGGGTAGCGGCATCCGCCTCGGCACTGTCATCGGCGGTCGTCACCTGCTCTCCCGCAATCAGTCCATGTCGGTTATCTATGAGGATATGACCGAGATAGGCTAGGCGGGAGGCTTCTCCGGAACTTTTTTTGTAGAGCCTGGCGTCGGGGTCGGTCACGGAAGCGTGGGTATCATTGCTGCGCTCTTGCCCCCGGAAATCGGAGCCATCACCACCGCGATCCTCCGGGTCCTTGGGCTGAAAGGATTTCTGTGAGGCCCAGGCCTCCAGAAGCGTGCCATCCACCGAGAGGGGAATGGAGGGGCGGCCAAGGTCCGAGTAGATCTGGTTGAAGTGTCCATCCAGTTCCGCCAAGGAACGATCCACGATCACCCGGATGCTTCGCAGAGGTGATCCTGGGGCACACGTTGCTCCGGGGAGAGATAGCTGAACATGCTCTGTGTCTCAACTTTGGCACCGCACATCTCTTCGACCTCCAAACTTCCAAGCTCAGGCCCAGTATACCACGGACTTTTTCAGCAGCGTCCTAATGCCAGAAAAGCACTCCTGCATTCGCCAGAGGCGATAACCAGTAAACCAATCCCAAATGCGGCAGGGTTTCTATCGGCAGCACGGCAACCACCCTCCACGAACAGTCGGCGAATGCCCATCCTGCCGCCAGAAGCGCTGAACTAGCGAGCCAGAGAGCAATACCCCGTGGCATATGACCCGGGTCGAAAAAACGACGGGAAGCCTAAAATGAGTTCGTGTCAGAACCAGCTTTACTGATTGGAAGGGAACGTAAAATGAGTTCGTGTCAGAACCAGCTTTACTGATTGGAAGGGAACGCAAGATAAAGAAGGGGTGCCGTGCTGTCATCTCTTTCGATATCAGCCTCTTAGCAACGGCCCGCGCCTGCCGCTTCGCTCTGGCACGCCCGTTGCGACCCACCCCGGCGGCTGGCGTCATCCAGTGTGGCGCGGTGTTGGCCCTTGGCCTCGCGCTTGCAGCCGCTTTTGAAACAGTCGTGGTCCGATCCCATGGTGACAGGTTGCAACATCACTGCACATTTCGGCTCTCCCGTATCCTGGCGGCAAGGCTGACCAAATACCGATCTTTCCCAACGCCCAGTGGCACCCCAGGAAAATGTTTTGGCCATGCGGTTTCCAGCCATGATTTCCAAGCGTCCACAGCCTCCTGGTAGGTCCCTCTGGTATCGTCATCCTCCGGATACTCATCTTCAGGGTAGCAGATGGAAAAGTCGTAAATACTGGACTCGTCCGTGATTAGACACTCCGCAATATTCTGGCCCAGAAATTCCAGAATCTCGCTGATTTCCCGCTGGTACGCTTCGGTCAAATCCTGTTCGGCGATGGTGATTTTCTTTGGTGACATAACGTAGCACTCCTAACATGCCCCGATTTCTCCAAGAGTTGGCGACAGCCAACCGAGCGCAATAAGGGATGCATCTGTTGCAGCTTGCACCTGAAGGAGGAAACCCTTCCAGCAGACACGCCATGCGGAAACTTCGGATTAAAGACCCGAATGGTTTTGTGCTACAGGATACCACCCAAACTATGCACCAACTGTCCCTGCAGCACAGGCAACGCGGTCTTGAACGGAGGAGCGGTCAATCGTCCGCATGCAAATCCGCCATCAGATCGTCCACACTGGCGAATTTCTGGCCCTTGCCCGCTTCCAGCTCGGCAAGGGCCTTCTTGGTGGTGGCGTTGGGCACCTTCACGTCGAAAGGCAGGCGGTGTTCGTCGGCGATGCGCAGCATTAGCAGACGGATAGCGTCGGAAACCGACAGCCCCATTGCTTCAAGCGCGCTGGCGGCCCGCTCCTTGGTGTTGGTGTCAATGCGGGCGCGGACGTAGGTGTCGACGGTAGTGCTCATGGTAATGCTCCAGGAAGGCTCAGGCTACACCGTGGGCAATTTTAGCTGTGTGGCATGAGTTTTGTGTTCCAGAACTTTTAATACGGCATAGTCCGTTTTTACCCCGGCATCTGTTTGCCATTGCGTGACCCGGACGCGGCAAATCAAAACGTCAGATTTTGCAAAAGATTCCTTATCGGTGTTCACTCGAAGGAGGAAGTCTGTATCCTCAATAGACACAAATACGGTCGCCTGCCCATCATACAGTCTCCACTTGTTGCCATCTTGAAACGCCAGATTAGCGATAGAGAAAGCCTGTGTTCGCTCTTCAGAGAACAAAATCTCATCTGTGGCTGGTGGAGTAACAAAGTATCCACGCTCCTTTTTGCTAACAGTGACATCGACAGATTCATCCCGGCCTAACGCTATAGTCTCAATGCCATCACAGTCCAGGGGGTCCAACGCTTTTTCGAGCTTTTCCCGAAATTCGCGGTGCTGAAGCAAAATAAGAGTATATTCTTCGATTTCAAGCTGATCCTCATCTTCCGTGATGAGAATTCGTTTGTTCCCGTGAATATCTATCCTGTGAATTTTTCGTCCGCGCAACCATTTCAGAGCAGCGATGACGCCACCGCCAAAAGCCCCCAACCCCAGGAGTACCGCTGTCGCATTGGCCAGTCCTTGCCCGTCCTTACCAGCAAACCAGTTTATCGTTGACTGGAGCACGCAGGATGCCAAAGTAAGGTCTACACCAAAACTGCCGGTTTTGAACGACGCCTTGACGTTTACCACCATTTTGCTCTTCGGGCCAAACAGTGCCTGACTGGCAGCATCACAAGCGTCTGCCAGAGAGAGCAGCGCGGGAGCCAGATCCCGCACATCCATTTCGTGCGTATCCAGGGCTGGACCATCGTAGGTAATCCGAAAATGTTCAGTGCTCATCGAAATTTTTGTCCGATCTGAAACTTCTCCTAGGATAGCACCATCTGCACAGATTTTCTTACGCTAGGTCGTGCGCTTCTTGGCAAATTTGTTCTCAGTCCCAACCATGCCTAGCGGGTGCTGAATTTTTCGCCATGCGCAGAGCACGAAGCCCCGACTACAGTCCTGGCTTAGTCGCGGGAGGATTCACTGTCCGCATGCTCCGATACCCGCCCTGCGTATGATCTATACCCTCCCATCAGCACTTACGGGAGCATTACCATGCCGGGTCACCTGATCCTTGTCCGTCCTCATGCGTCCTTGCTGGACGGCCCAGTCGTTGTCCGCTATCTGCATCAGATTGGCGGCCACTGCGGCTACCTCTTCGCCGTCGATCCCGATTATGCCCGCCACTCTTTCTGGCGAAGGGCGCTGACCTGGTATGGCCTGGTCAACGGCCATCAGCGCATGGTCGCCCTTGACCAACGATCACCCATGGCGCTTCGGGTGATTCTGCGCACCCTGGAGGCGGGCCACGGGGTGGTGCTGTTTCCGCAGGGAACGGGCATTTCCAATCCGGTCCGGCCAGATCTGCCCGGAGCATCCTGGCTAACCCGAAAATCCCGATGCTTGGTCACGGAGATTCGTCTGGATCACTCCGGATGGATTCCTCAAGTGGCGTATCAGGGGCATGAGCGCCGCGCCACTTGTCACTGACCGGCAATATGGCGCCACCGATGTGCGGCGTAATGGCGCCATTTCAAAGCGCCTGAAAGCGCAACGGCGCCGGGTAGAGCACGCACGCGTCGTAGATGACGATGAAGTTCGAACCCATTCATTCGTACCCCATCCTGAGCGCCTGGGCTTGCTCGGCCAGTGTATCAAGGGCCTTGCTGCGCTCAGCGTCGATCCGCTCCTTGTACGCGATCACGTCCTGGTAGCGGACACGACGGTGAGTACCGATCTTGTGGAACGGGATCTCGCCGCGCTCCAGCAACCGGACGAGGAACGGTCGCGAGACATTGAGTACGTCCGCTGCGTCCTGTGTTGTCAGTTCGGCGTGGATCGGGATGATACTGACCGCGTTGCCCTCACCGATTTCGGTCAGGACGTCCACGAGCAGGCGCAGCGCCGACACCGGGACGCGCACCGGATGGGACGTACCCTGGTCGTTGAATATCTCGATCTGCTGGGTTTCCGCGCGGGTCTGAAGGAAGGCGGACAACGCCCGGCCGCTCTCGCGGGCGATGGAAACTTCTTCGGCCGTCGGCAACGAATGGGTAGGAGAGAGTGTGGTCATGGCAGCCTCCAGGGAGTTTCAAACAGCATTATGGGAGGAAGTATAACCGAAATAAACGAATAATCGAAACATCCGAAATGGGATGGTCTTGCCGGGCAGGCAACCAAAGGGACACCTACTGGATGCGCTCGCGGATTTTCTGCCTGATAGACAAGCGACATGGCAGATTCTATTATGTGTATAGAAACCCTACACAACTGTCTGGTTCGCGCGCACATGAAACGACTGGATCTGCTGAATCGCCTATCCGCCCTGGAACAGAAGGGGCTTGTCGTCTATTCAAGACGAGACCTGGAGAAGATTTTTCCGGAAGAGGATGAGAAAGCGCTGGAGAAGAGCTTGCAGCGCATGTGCCAGGACAACCTTCTGGTTCGCGCCGCTCGCGGCATCTACCTTTTTGGTCCAGCTGTGCCGCGTCACCGGGGCTGGCTGATCGAGCGGATCGCGCAGGCCCTGCGCCCGGGAGATTTCAATTACGTTTCTCTGGAAAGTATTCTCTCGGAATATGGTGTGATCTCACAGATTCCTGTGGATCGCTTGACGGTAATGACCACAGGCGCGAAAGGGCTCCACAAGACCCCCTTTGGGGCTATTGAATTCACGCACACCAAGCGCACTATTCCGGATCTTCTGGAAAGAACATTAGTCGTCAAGGGGCGTCCATTGCGTATTGCCAGAAAGCAGGCTGCCATCCAGGATCTCCATCGTGTAGGACGGAACATAGACTTGATTGATCGGGACGAGGTGGATGATGAATAAAGAAGATTTTGCGCAATATGTAGATGCGGCCATGCGGGGTGACGGGCTGGGTTTTTTGCGTCCCGTGGTGGAGAAGGAACTGCTGCACTATGAGATTTTTAGCGCATTGGACGAAGAGGGGCTGTTAAAGGATATGGTGTTTCAGGGGGGAACCTCTCTGCGTCTATGTTATGGTTCTGAGCGATTCAGTGAAGACCTTGACTTTGCGGGTGGAAAGAATTTTTCCGCCCGGAGTATGGCTGCCGTCAAAGGCTGCATTGTCGGGAAGATTGGCAAGCGCTTTGACCTGGATATCACAGTCCGGGAGCCCAGGGATGCTCCATTTGATGGGACAGTGCGGGTAGATAAATGGATGGTCACGATCCAGACCAGTCCGGATCGTCCGGACGTGCCACGGCAAAAGATCAAACTGGAAATCGCCAACGTACCGGCCTATTCCAGGGATATTCTTCCATTGCGGATTAACTATTCCGTTCTGGAGGGGCGTAGTCAACCTTTGGTGGCGGTCGAGTCCAGGGATGAGATTCTGGCGGACAAGCTGATTGCGCTTCCTGCTTCCATTTCCAGAATGATTGGCCAGGAGATGGAGTTTACCCCATCGCGGATCAGGCATCGGGATATTTGGGATATCGCGTGGTTATCTGGTCAGGGAGCGCAGTTGGATACCCAACTGGTCAGAAAGAAAGTCTCGGATTATGGATTGGATGAATTCCCCCGGTTTTTGGATCGCGCCATTGCTGCGATTCCCGTGATTGCTGGTGGAGAGGGGTTTCGTGCGCAGATGGCGCGATTCCTGCCGCAAACACAACATGACAGGGTGTTTGGCAAGGAGGGGTATGAGAAATATTTCGAGAATACGGTCAGCGGATTGCTATCCAGTCTGCGGAAGGATCTGGAATTTGATCTCAAAAAAGTCCAGCAGGTGCTGCCAGGGAAGAAAAAACGTGGGCCGGAGTTATAAGGCATCCTGATTTTAAAGCACAGCAGAGCAACTGCGTCTCTATGCCGGGCAGGGCGCTGCTCGGCCCGATAAAGCTATACCACGATCGCCCGATCTATACCCTCCAGTCGAAGATTAACTGCGCTGGAGAGTACGATGCCCGTCCCCGCCCCATCCCCTTCAGGGAACAACACCGATAGGAAAGATCCCCGTCTTGAGCTTGCCGACCGACTGATTGAACAGATCGGGGCAGGAACTGCCTCCTGGCAAAGGCCCTGGGAAGCCGGCGATGTGTTGGCCCCGGTCAATGCAGTCACAGGCAAGCCTTACAGCGGGGTGAACTACCAAAATCTCATGATGTTCTCTCCGGACCCGTCCGATCCACGTTGGTGTACCTACAAGCAGGCCCAGGAGCAGGGCTGGCAGGTGCGCAAGGGTGAGCATGGGATTCCCATCGAAAAGTGGTCGCGTTACGAGCACAAGCGCACCGATGAGGAAATAGAGAGGCTTTGGGCGCAGGGCGCCCAGAACATCGAGCCCGTGGAGGAACGGCTTGGTGTCCGTTACTACACGGTGTTTCACGCATCACAGATAGACGGCATTCCCCCGCTGGAGCGGTCCCCGCGTCTGGAGATCGAGGGGAAACCCGATGATCGGTTGCCGAAGCTGGCCGAGCGCCTGGGCGTGGAATTGCGGTACGGCGGCGGCCGGGCGTTTTATCGTCCGTCGGAGGACCGGGTGCAGATGCCTCCCGTGGAATCTTTCGAGCAGGCTGTGGGGCATGACACCACCCTCCTGCACGAGCTGTCCCATGCCACAGGTCATGAGAGACGACTGAACCGCGATCTGAAAAACTCCTTCGGCAGTGAGAAGTACGCCATCGAGGAGTTGCGGGCGGAGATGTCCGCGGCCATGACCGCAGCGAGTTTGGGGATTGGCTTTGATCCTGCATCCCAGGACCTGGAAGAGGGGCGCGAGATGGGTAATTCAGCCGCCTATCTTGCCTCATGGCTCAAAGCCCTGCCGGAAAAAGAGCGCAAGCAGATCCTGATGCAGACCATCAAGGATGCCCAGGGGATCAGCGACTATCTGATCGAACGGACGCCGGAATTGCTGGTGGAGCAGGAGCGACCAACCGTCTCCCGTGGCGATTACGTCCGGTACAGGAATGAGATTGGGCAAGAGGTTGAGGGCGTGGTGCTTGACGCCGCCCAGCCCGGCGAAGCAACGCGACTGAGGCGCATCTACCGGTGGCCCAACGGCACCCCCGGCCTGGACGGGGCGGACGACATCGCGCCCACGGTACTGCCTAACGACCTGGTGGAACACATCCCGGGCGCTGTCACCCCCGGTCCGGATCTGGACGCCATCGATCCGCAGACCGATGCGTACCAACGCACCATAGGCATGGACGATTCGCGCGATCGGGCGGGCCTCGCCGTGCTCATGGCGGTCGAAACCGCGCGTGGGCAGCCGGAGCGGGCGGCGGCCCTGCAGGCGGCGGCCTTGCGGGCGGCAGCCTTGCCGGAACGCGCCCTGGACCCGGAGCTGATTGCGTTTCTTGAAAACCGCACCCGCATCCGGCAAGGCGAACACCCGAATTTTGCCGGACTGAGCGATCCCGTCGCCAATGCCGAAGCCTTCGTTGAGCGGCAAGGCCGTACCGATCCCCAGCGTTCCGCGCAATGGGCCAGAGCGCTACAGGAAAGCCCGGTGGCTTACGGCGAGGCTGTGGGCCTCAGTCCGGCCACGGTGGGTCTCGTCGCGTCTCAACTGAACCAAGGCGCTCGGCGCATGGAACGACCCCAGGTCGGCGATTTCGTGCGTTTTGAACCGCATGAACCGGGCGTGACATCCAGTCCCTTCTCAGGACGGATCATCGCGGCCTTGGATACCTCTGGCGGCGATATCCGCTATCACCTGCGGGCGGAGACGGGGCCAGACCAGGGCATTGAGGCACGGGTATATGGCCGGGACGGACAGTTCCGCGAGATCGCTCTGGATCAGGCCGTGGGATTCGACCGGGCTCTCGCTCCAGAGGCAGAGAAAGCCCCCCTGATTCAGGTCGGAGACTTCGTGATAACCCGGAGAAATCAATTCGGGGCAGACTGGAATACTCCCTCCATCGTTACCCGCATCGATGACTCTGAAGTCCGGTTGCAGGACCTCTACCGCTCCGATCGGGAATGGGAAGTCGCCCCAGCCGGGCGAATGATGTCTCGTGAGGGCTTCGATGCAGCTCTCAGTCATCAGGTCAGTGGTGTGGTGCCGCCCGAGATCGCTTCAGAAAAGCTCGATTTCGCCGCCAGCCGGGACCGATTCTTCGGTGTGGTCCGGGCTTTTGATGCCGAACACAGTCTCATGTACGGCAAGGCACCGGAACCTTTGACGAAGGTCCCCGACGAGGTGCGGCCATTCCTTGGAGGCCAACAGGCTTTGGTGACAGACCAGTTGCTCCGCAGCAGCGAGGAAAAAGTCTTTTTCTCGGACAAGATGCAGGAGTTACAGGAGATTATCCGGCAGATGCCGGCGACCTATGAGACCGACGGCGTGCCGGACAGCGAGCGCCCAGTCTCATTGCGCTATTTTGGTTCCAATGGTGCCCAGTGGTTCATCCTTGAGAAGGATCGCGGAGATCCCGCCAATGAGGGGAACGGCTTCCCGAACCAGACGCAAGCTTTTGGTCTGGCGGACTTAGGTCTGGGCCATCCCGAACTGGGCTACATCAGTATTCCGGAGATTACCCGTGCCGGGGCGGAACTCGATTATCACTTTGCGCCCCGGACCCTTTTGGAGGTGAAGCTGGAGCACTACCCCGACCTGCTTCCGCCAGAGCATCGCCCAGTGGATCTGCGCAAGGAACAGGCACTTCAGGAGTACCAGGCGTTTTACGCCCAGTTGCCACAGCGGGAAGAGAAACTGGTGACGGCGGTCCGCGAGCGCTCCGAGCGTCTGGCTCCGGCGGATTTTCGGGGCTTCTCCGACATGATGCGGGATTTCCGCACAGGCGTGGACGATACCTTTGGGATCCTCCGGGAGGGAGAAAACCGGGGATCGTCGGCCCCGGAATTACGCCTGGCGCAGGCGTTCGCTCCGGAAGAGATCTCCGATCTGCCCGCCGTCCAAACCGCCCATGACCAGGCAAGACGGCTTGGCGAGCGATTTCACGATCTGGACCGGGAAATCAGGGACGCTTTCAAGGCGCGGCTCAGGGAGCATGGCAAGGCACTGCTGGAATCCGGCAGCCTGCGCGAACCCCGGGAAATCGCGCAGGCGACCTACTGGAAGCACGGGATTGAGGCAAGTCCGGACAGCCCGATGATCGGAAAAGTGGTCGGGGCGATTCAGGACAAGGATCTCAAAACCCTGCTGGGAATGATTGGCCACAACAGCCAAAACCCGGGATCGGAAGAGGTATTTACGCACATGACGGGTGTAAAACTGGGCAAGACCCAAAAAGAACGGGTCGCACAGTTGCTGGAGTGGGCCGGTCCTGAAAAGGCGCAGGCCCTGCGGGAAAGCAATGCGCTGGCGGAGCGGGAACGGAAAGCTCGGGGCTTGCAGGATGGCCTGGTCAGCGCCTGGGCGGATCTGAAGGGCCTGCGCGTGGATGTCGGTGGCCAGGTGGTGAATGGACAGGAGTATGTAACGCTGAAAGTCGCGGGCGGCCAGGATCGCATTGCTTCTGGCAAGGAGGGCGCGGCAACCACGTACCATCTGGTCAATGACCGGGGCGAGTATTCCCGCGTCAAGGACGTGCGTTTCACAGCCTTCGCCAAGCGGGTTTTGGCCATGGACGCCGATGGTATGGTGCGTAACGCCCTGGAGAAGGCGGACATTGTGCAAGGGATTGCGCCGGAAGGGGTTACCCCAAAACCAGCTGCTGATCTTCAGAAAGAGGAAAAAGCACCAGAAGCTCCCGGGAAGAACGCCTACGAGCAAAAAATCGAGGCGCGTAAGGAGCGCTATCGCGCCCTTTCTGATAAGACGCGGGCGCGGGCGAAAGCGCACGTCGAGCAGGCCAGGCGCATGGCGGACGCCATCCCTTTTGGTCAGCCGATCCTGGTTGGCCACCACAGTGAAGGCCGCGACCGTCGCTATCGTGCACGCATCCACCAGAACTTTGGCAAAGGCTTCGACTTGCTGAAGAAGGCAGAGTATTACGAACGCCGCGCCAAGGGGGTCAACGACTACGCCATCAGCGCGGACGATCCGGATGCCGTGAAAAAGCTCAGGGAGCGGGTGGAGAATCTGAAGTCTTCCCAAGAGCGCATGAAGGCGGCCAACGCCGCCATCCGCAAGCACCAAAAAGACGGCCCCGAGGCGCAGCAGGCGGCCCTGGAGCACCTGGGTTTCAAGCCGGAGCAGGCACAACAGATCCTGACCCCGGATGTCATGGGGGCCGTGGGTTTTGCGTCGTACTCCCTCAGTAACAATAACGCCAACATCCGGCGGCTGGAAGAGCGTATCCAGGTCCTGGAAAAGGCCCAAGCCCTGGAGGACCGTGAGACACCGTATGCCTGGGGAACGGTTCGGGAGAACAAGGAGATCAACCGCATTCAGTTCCGGTTCGATGGCAAGCCTGACGAAGCGGTCCGCAATCTCATGAAGTCGAGCGGTTTTCGTTGGGCGCCTTCGGAAAGTGCCTGGCAGCGGCAGTGGACGGGCAATGCCGTATATGCCGCGCGGGATGTCATCAAAAAGCTGGACGCGCTGATGCCGCCTGAGCAGACGGTGGCAGCACCAGAACCGGTCCAAAGGCTCGACACTGTGCCGGTTTCCCAGAGCCCTGGTGTGAGCCCCGGTATCGCTGTCCGCGACCCGAGCGCCGCGCTGGCTGCGGCCATCAAGGACCGCGACGGCGACTGGTACAACCTTTCCGTGCAGGAAAACGATGGCCGTCTGGTGGGGACCTTGCAGCGGCGCGATGCGGAAACGGGTCTGGTGGAGACGATGCCAGCCGGTGTTTTTCAGCCTGACGTGAATTATGGGGTGGTGGCCAAGTTTGAGCGCGAGTCCGGGGAACTCCTGGCGGTTGGCCTTTCCCGTGGTCGGGATGGCGGTGTGGATATGAAGGTCTTTTCCCAGTCGAGGGACGCCGCAGTCTTCGCCTGGCAGCGAATTCATGAGTACCCGGGACATCTGCGGGCCAATGAAGCGCTCCAGAAGGTCCCGGATCACCCGGAGGGCAAGGTGATTGAGCAGGCTTTGGGCGTGGACCTGAAGACGCTCAACCCGGCGCGTGTTGCTCCCAAGGCCTCAGCCCGCCGGCCGGAGCAGCAGAAGCAGCAGGGTGTGGAGATATAGAAACAGTAGGTACCGGAGTTTTTGTGAGCAATTTTTTCTGGAAATGAAAAGGAGAAAGTGATGGCTACCCGAATGATGCAACGGAACAACCTGGCAGATGCTTTTGTGCTGGTCAACGATGAACAGACCAATGCCGCCCTGAAAACCGCGCGAGAACAGATTGGGGACGCGGAATGGAAGAAGGGGTACTCCCCGGAGAACAAGGCGATTGTCCGCGACGCACTGAAGGAACATGGGGCACGGTACGAACAGGCGCTGAAAGGCAATCTGGTGGGTGCGGAGGTAGCTGAAACGCAGGCCAATGGGGAGACCTTCAGGAAGTTGCGCGTCACGCTGGAGAACGAAGCCGGCAGGACCATCCTGTCGGCGGACATGGGCTCCGAGTTTGCTCAGCGGCTGATCACCAAGCTCGACACGGCGACGCGGGAACATGCGGGTGGCGAGGTGAGCATTGGCGCTTTTGCCAAGCAGACTGAGCGGGATGGTCGGACTTTCGTGGATCACGTTGCGACCATGAAGGGGCCTGACGGGCAGGAAGTTCCGGCCACTCCCGGGCACTTCGAGAAGGCCAGGGAGCGGGTGGAGGCGGCGCAAAAGCCGATGCTGGATGCTGGCATGAAGGACAAGAAGATCCTGAACCAGATCGCCGCCAGCACTCGGGAGAGCTACTTCGCGGAGGTTGCCGCTGGTCTGTCTGAGCGGATGGTGGAGCAAGGGATTGCGCCGAAGACCGTAGCGAACGAGCGCGGCGAATTCCCGGCCCTGGATGCGGGCATCAAGGATCGCGATGGCACCTGGCACAACATGTCCGCCTATGAGAAAGACGGGCACCTGGTGGGGACCTTGCAGCGGCGCGGCGGCCAGCCCGGCGAGTACGAGAAGGTGCCGCTGGAATTTCACCCGGGAGAACTCGGCGGCTTGCAGGCGGAGGCACGGTTTTCGGATGGTGCTCCACTGCTGGTTTCGCTGTCCCGGTCGGAGCCCTCTGAGACACAGCCTTCCAAGGTGGATGTGCGCATCTTCGCCAAGGGCCAGGATCTGGAGGGGAAGGACACTCTGGAGCAGATTCACGAGCACCCAGGGCGTCTGCGGGCCAACGACGCGCTTCAGAAGATCCCGGATCACCGGGAGGGCAAGGCCATCGAACAGGCTTTGGGCGTGGATCCGAAGATGCTCAACCCGGTACCGACGCGTGAGGCCCAAAGAGCTCCAGCTAAAGCACAGGAGAAGCAGCATTCCCAAGGGGTGCAGCTATGAGCCTGGCCGAAGAACTGCTGGAGTGGGCCGAGGAAGAGCTGGAGCGAGGGGATACCGCGCACCGGGAGCGGGTTGCGCTGATCCTCGCGCAACTCCGTGAACTGCCTGACCCTGAATCGCTCCCGGTCGGGTCCACCCAGCGATTTCTCGCACAACGGCGTGTGGACAAGCTCGCCGAGAGGGCCGAAGAGCTGGGTTTTGAAACGCCCGGCAAGGCGCTGAAAAAGGAGATCGGCAAACAAATTGCCGGTCATGCCTTGGGCATAGAACTGTAAGGAGACGGTTATGTTTGGATTTTTCAAGGTGCTGACGGGTTCCCGTCAAACCCCGAAGAGGGAGGACCAGTGCAATCTGTGGATTGGCGGTCACCCGGATCATCTACGTCCGGTGGACGATCCCCAGGGGCGGGGCGGGTATCAGCTGGCCATCGAGGCGCTGATTCGCGATGAATCGCCAGAGGTCATTTATTTTCGCTCGGAAACCGGGGATCTGTCCGTGGTTCGCAAGAGTCTGGAGTACCTTTCCCGAATCGGCGGGCAGGTCGGCGTTGCCGATCAGCTTCCCGATGAGGAGGTGGCGGCGATCTTCGGTGTCGATGTGCGTTCCTACCAGTCCGCCGTCGTGAATCCACAGGGGGATGCGGCGGCCTATGGTTGAGGCAATTTTGCGCGGAGGTCACATGGCAGCACAACTGGATCACCTTTTGTCCTACGGCCCTATGGATGTAGTGGCCAGCAATGATGAGAAGAACCCAGGGCTTCACATCGTCCGCATGGACGCGGAAAACCGCGCGTTCATTCCCCAGGATGACCCGCTGCATCGGGAAATCCGGAACCTCATTGACAAAAACCCGCATAGCAAAGGCTTTGTGGCCAACCAGATCCACGCACGTCTTGAGCACGAGGGACGCTGGGATGGGCCGGGGCATGATGCCGAGGGCCTGAGTTTCGGGCCATCCCTGAACCCGGAGAAGGAGAAGGGCGAGGCCCTGAATGTCGGAGAGACGCTGGCCCAGGGGACTGCAGGGCCAGAGATTGCGAAACCCGCACAGCCAGCGCCTGAAAAATCGGTTGAAGCGGAAATCGCGGACGCGACCGGGAAAAAGCCCGATCAGGAGCCGCAGCAAAAGACGATAACGGAACCCGACCCCCTTGCGGATTGGCCAGGGACATCCCAGAAGTCCCCTGAGCCGCTCATGCCGCCGGAGAAGCCACGATTCGAGCGCAAGAACCCGCCGGAAGTCCTCTTCGCCAATCCCAAAGGCAAGCCCTATGTGCTGGATCATGGCGACAAGGTGACGGTGACGAACCGCGCGATGCTGGGCCTGGGGCATGAAGCAGCGGAGAAGCGGCAAAAAGCGGTCGAGATTGGCCTGAAGGCCGCCGTGGACCGATTTGGGGAGCCGGTGCGCTTCCAGGGCAATCGTGCCTTCCTGGAAGAGACGGTGAAAGTTGCCATGGAGCGTGGGATTGCCCTGGAGCCTGGCAGTCCAATGGCCAGGGACATCTACGAACGGGCGTTCAAGGAGCGCGGGAATCAGCTTGGCCCGTCGAAGGATGCCGCCCCATATCGGGCGCCGGAGAAGAAGCGAGAAGTGGACAAGGGCAAAGGCATTGGACTCTGAGGCCGGTTATCCCTCTGCGCGCTGATCTATACCCTGTCGATGTTCTTGATGACAGGGTATGGCCATGGATGAACTGGACGAAATCGCACAACTGGAGGCATCAGGCCAAAAGCTGATGGCAGAACCTGTTCCCCCGCCGCGAAAGCGGGAGACGGCAGATGCAAAGCGGGCGTCCACCGCAGGGCGCAAGCCCCTTGCAGGGCGCAGCCCCAGAATGGCAGAGCGGCAGCCGATTACGGAGGGCGACTCCGCCCATGTCGAAAGCCTGCTCGCGGAGATCCGTGATCGCCTGGATCTCCTGTTGCAAGCGAATGACCCGTCGCAGGGAGGCCTTCCTGAAAATCCGCAGCCCCCCATTGCCTCGGCGCCGGATCTTTCGGTCACTGTCGCCGAAGAGTCCGATGAACTTCGAGAAGTATTCCCGCATGAGGATGCAGACCTGCCGGCAGCGGCCCCCGCGAACATCATGGTTTCCGATCCGGATATGACACGGTTGCTGGCCACTGTTGAGGACCGGGTGACCCGTCATGCGCTGTCCCATCATTCCTCTGTCGTCGTCCTGCTGGGCTGGGCGATGGCTCTTCTGGCAGCGGGTCTGGGCATGGGATATGGCTATATCGTCGCGTCTGGTCGGTATCCATTCTGGGAGCCGACCACCCATAGCGGCGTCCTGCCCAGGATTGCCGCCGCATATCTCGGCGCCCCGGTTGGGGTGGTCCTGCTTCCCCTGGCTGGGGCAATCATCTGGGAGGCGAGCAAGGAAGCCGGCGGTGAGAAGCAGCAAGCGATATGGAGACTGGCGGCTATCGGGATATTTCTCGCGGGTATCGCGCTTCCCTTGTCTTCGCTGTTCTGATGAAACCCAAAACACCACCTGGGCAAACCCGCAAGGGGCGCTTTCTCTCATCCACGGAAACGCTGGATGATCAGCTTTCTCCCGACCGATCCCCGCGGGGGCACAACCGCCCGGTCGCATCCCGTGTTCACAACAAGGTGCATCGAGCAAGGGGGAAACACGGATCTGGAGCGGCACGCTCCCTGATCAAGAGCCTGCTTCCTCATGTCGGGAGCAATTTCTACAAGGCCCCGTCGTCCCGAGGGCCGGCGTTGCAGCCTGCCGGGCGTCGCTGCACGGTAAAGGTGTCCTATGTGCGGAGCAAGGGGCCGGATCAGTGGCAAGCCCATGGCAAGTACCTGAGTCGTGAAGGCGCGCAGCAGGACGGCGAGAAAGGCCAGGGCTTTGACCGGGATTCCGAGAGCGTCAACTTGTCGTCGCGTTTGTCTTCCTGGCAGGAAGAGAACGACCCGCACCTGTTCAAGGTCATTCTGGCACCCGAAGATCCACTCCGGCCAGAGGCGTTGCGGGATCTGACGCGCCGATTCAATGCGCGCATCCAGCGACAGATCGGGCGGGATTATGAGTGGGCGGCCATCGACCACCACAACACCAGCCACCCACATGTTCACTTGCTGATTCGTGGCAAGGGCAAGCTGGAACTGGAGCCGGATCTGATTCGGCGGGGAATGCGTGCCGCAGCCCAGGAGATTCTCACGGAAAGCCTGGGCTACCGCAGCGAACGGGAAATCCAGGCGGCGCGGGAGCGGGAGCTGGATCAACGGCGCTTCACCAGTCTCGATCGAGGGATTCTCGACAAGGCGACGCCCGCGCCGCAAGGCGGCCGCCTGCAAGGCTATTCACTGGTCGATGAATCGCCTACCCACTTATTGGATGACAAAGTGCGCGAAAACCGCCGACTCCGGCTCGCCCGCCTGGAAAAGCTCGTGGAATTTGGGGTGGCCGACAAGATCGGGGCGAATCTCTGGCGACTGGAGCCCGGTTGGGACAAGGCCCTCAAGGAACTCCAGGTATTGCAGACCCGGACGAAGATGCTGGCCGAGGCGCGGGCTTTGATGACGGAGCCGCGCTGTCCGCCACAGGTCACCAGGATTCGGCCAGGCGACCGCCTGGTGGGACGTGTGCTGGGTACGGGGCTGGATGAGCAATATGACCGGAGCTTCGTGCTCATCGAGGGCGTCGATAACCGGGCGCATATCGTCTACCAGACGGGATCGATAGAGAAAGCCCGTGGACGGCAGGAACTGGGGCTGCGTCATCTCGTCGCCCTCACTGGCCTCGACCGTGGCGTTACCGTCAAGGACTACGGTATCGAGATCCCGGACCAGGGCTGGAAACGGACAGAGATTCCCGAAGTGGCACTGGATGACCAACTGGCGCATGAACGACGGAATCCGCCCAAGGAAATGATGGACCCGACTAGCGGCTTTGCGGCGGAGTGGCACAGACGGCTTCTGGATCAGCGCAAGCAACAAGAGAAAGAACGGGCACGACAGAAAAAACAGGCCCGGGAACAGGCAAAGCCGCAGCGGGGATCGGAGATCGAGTAGCGATTTGGGAGCGGGAATGGACAAAATTGGGGACTTCGCGTTCAGTGTGTTGGTATACACTTGCTACTGGATCAGCCTTGGCGTGAAAAGGCGTCAAGGCAGCGCCGAGGATCGTGTTTTGCGATACCAGTCCGAAGTATATGGCTCCGTGATTTCGATACCCTGGGTGAACCGCCTGCTGGCGGGCTTCGGGATGGTTGTACGGTAACTGAGCGGCGTACTCCTCACAACCGGACCCAGCGGCTTGACAGGTGTATAATTTGGGATACACTCCTCCACATGATCAGCATCAAAACGACGGCGACTTTTGATCGCTGGCTCCATGGCCTGCGGGATCGCAGGGCGAGGGCGCGCGTTCAGGTGCGAATCGATCGCATGGAGTTGGCCCATTTTGGCGACTGTGAACCCGTCGGAGAGGGCGTATCCGAGATGCGTATCCATTACGGTCCCGGCTATCGGGTGTACTTCAAGCGGTTTGGCCTGGAACTCGTCGTGCTTCTGGCCGGAGGCGACAAATCCACGCAATCGGCCGACATTGCCCTAGCATTGAAGTTGGCACGACAACTGGAGGGGTGAATCATGGAAAAATTGGAATTGCACACATGGGACAGTGCCGAGCACCTGAAAACCGAAGAGGACATCGCGGCTTATCTCGACGCCTGTTTTGAAGAGGCGGGGGATGACGCGGCCTTCATCGCCAGGGCGCTGGGTACCGTTGCCCGCGCGCGCGGCATGACCCGGCTGGCCCATGACGCCGGCATGGGCAGGGAAAGCCTCTACAAAGCCCTTTCCGGAGAAGGCAATCCCAGTTTTGCCACCATTCTCAAGGTAGCCAAAGCCTTGGGTGTGCGCATTCGCGCCGAAGCTCTGCACGTCTGACCGGATCATTGCTGGGGTCATTCCGGCATCCTGTCGGCGGCTTATCGCATCCAATCCTCTGCCACAGGTGTTTTTTGCAGTCATAGTGTCACCACCACGTTGTCGGCGTTGATCTCGCTGGGCCTTTCGATCCGCCCGGACTACGCCGCATTTGAAGCTGGAAAATCGTTTTTGTTTGCCTACGGATTTCTGGTGCTCTCTTCCCTGTATGCTGCGCAAACTGCGCCTCGCTTTTTGGAGACGGTAATTTTGGCGTTTTCACTCTATTTCGTGCCAGTCGTATTTCAAGGGGTACTTGCCGCCTTTGGCGAATGGAGTCAGAAACGAGACGATCTCATGGCCTACCCGATGTCTGTTTTTTTGCGGGATATCCGAATCCTCGAAAAGCAAAGAAAACTATTTTCCTTTGATTGAGGGGCGGGCTTTCGTTCGCATAGGATCCCAGCGCAGATCCCTTTGCGCATGGCCCAGTATCCGTCCCGCCGAATCTGCTGCTCCCTGGGGCAGCTATCGTCTCCGCGCCCGATCTATACCCCAATGGAATAATAGCTATAGGGGTAAATTCATGGCACTGCCCATCACGGTAAAAATCAAACTCACAGGCAGCTACGCAGACAAGGTGCGGGTGGCGAGCGCATCCCGGCGCATGTCTTTGGCGGCACTGACCGCCGAGTATGCCATGCGCGGGCTCGACGCAGAGGCGGAAGATGGCAGCGAACTGGCCGGTTTTGAGCGTCGGATTGCGGCAACCATACTGGCGTCCAGAAGCGATCTCGAAGCTGTACAGGCCGAGCTCGACACTCTGGCTGCGATGCTCGACACCTTCGTCAAACTCATGCTGGTTCACCTGCCAGAACCGGGCACGGAGAAGGAGGCAACCCAGGCTTCCGCGCTGGCCCGGTATGAACGATTCATCCAACAGGTCGGCATGGCCTTTGAAGGCGACCGGCCGCAGGCCCTCAAAAAAATCGGAGAGCTGATTCAGCAGCGGATCGAAACGGCGGAGGAAAATCAGTGAACATCAACGCGCACGATCAGCAGGAACAGCAGGCCCATGCCCGCCGGATCGAGCAGATGCGGCGGATTCTTGGTCTGGAGATCGCAGCCCTCTTTGATGACACGGGTGTCGTCGAGATCATGGCCAACCCCGACGGACGGGTCTTCGTCGAGCGCCTGGGGTCGGGTATATCCCACCTGGGCGAGATCGATGCAAGCCGTGTCCAGTCCCTGTTAGGGCTCATGGCCGACTACCTGCATACCACGGTGAGTCGTGATCGGCCTATCGTCGAGGGGGCCATGCCCATCGAGTTCCTGCGCAGCCGCTTTGCCGGCGCGATTCCGCCCATGGTGGAGGGTGCGTCTTTCAGTATCCGCCTGCCAGCCCGTTCGGTGTACACCCTCGATCAGTACGTTGAGGCGGGCATCATAACTGCGGCGCAGTTGGACACCCTTTCCGATGCCGTGCTCTCCCGCAAGAATATCCTGGTGAGCGGTGGCACGGGATCGGGCAAGACCACCCTGGCCAACGCCATCATCGACCGGATCTCCAGGCTGTCAGATATCGGTACCCGCATCGTGATTATCGAAGATACCCGGGAGCTCCAATGCACCGCTCCCAATGTGGTCCAGTTCCTGACCGACGATGATGCGGGCATCGACATGACGCGTCTCTTAAAGCTCACGCTGCGTTATCGGCCCGACCGCATACTGGTGGGCGAGGTCCGCGACAAGGCGGCCTTGGCGCTGCTCAAAGCCTGGAACACGGGACACCCGGGCGGCATCGCCACCCTGCACGCCAACAACCCCGAAGCGGCCTTATTGCGTCTCGACCAACTCTGCCAGGAAGCGGGTGTTCCCGCACAGCAGACGCTGATTCATGAGGCGGTGGACATCGTTCTACAGATTGCCCGTGACCCGAATCATCCTGCCGGCCGCAGGATTTCGGCCATTCTTGATGTGAAAGACGGCGTGCTGATCTCGTGATTCCTCAAACGAAGTGACGTTTTTCTCGCCAATCAGAGGTAGTTAAGAGGCCTCGCGGCGCAACGTCGCTAGGGCCGCGCGAGCCAGAAAACCAGAACGGCTCTCGTGACGGCTTTTGGCCGCCTCATCCACACGTCGCAGCACTCGTGCAGGCAAGGTAATATTGACTCGCTCCGCCTTGTCGGAGAGGATCGCTGGGTCCACATCCACCAGCGCCCATATCCAGTGAGCAAACTCCGGATTGGCCTGATGCTCCGTGATGGATTTAGGTTCTGGAATATCTCCGCCCTCATCAATCTGCACCTCCAGCCACAGTTCGATGGCTTCCTTGGCCATTTGGATGGCTTCGTCTAGGGTGTCCCCGGCAGAGAAACAGCCTGGCAAGTCAGGAACCACTACCCCAAAGGCATGGGTCTCATCCCCAGATTCAATAGCGATTGGGTATCTCATTTGCAGTTGCCCTCCTTAAGTCCGGCCTGCTTCAAAAGTTTGTGGAGCAATCCTGTGCCCAGGTCTTTACGCGGATGCGGTATCGAAAGATGCCCTGGGTGATCGGGATGCACATAGACGTGATGCGAACCTTTTGTGCTTCGATGCAACCATCCCGCCGACTCCAGGCATTTGATCAGTTCTGAGCTCGTCATGGTGTGTATTATACACACAGATTTCCGCAAGTCACTGTCGGGAGACTAACGGGCAACCCTCCATTTCCCTCGTTTTGTGCAAGGGGTGTATTCATGGATGTGCGTGCAACTTATTGTCGTCTGCGCCCGTGCGCTTCTGGAGTCCCGGCAGACCTTGGATGGCCAGCCTGGCAATAGCGAGCGACTGCGCGAACTTCCGGTGTAATGCAGGGTATACCAAAACCCGCCGATCTATACCCGCGCAAGGACAAATGAGTGTCCGTCCACGAAAGGGTGTTCACATGAAAAAGCGGTTGAAGGCAATATTTTCTGGAGTTCGCAAGGTCAGCGCGGCGGGCCTGATGGTCCTGGCCCCCGGCATGGCGTTCGCGTCCACGTCCGGCGGTGTGTTTTCTCCCATTGCGGGGCCGCTGAATACGGTCCTGACCGGTATGCAGGACATGGGCGGGCTGGTCGCCGCTGGCGGCGTGGTGTCTACGGGCCTTGCCTGGTGGCATGGCGGCGAGCACAAGAAGGCCATGATGATTGGCCTGGGTGCAACGGTCGGCGGCATTGCCATGGCCAATGCGAAATCGCTCGCCACCAGCATCACCGGCGGTGCCACGATGGGGCATGTGGGCATTATGGGCCTCGCCGCATCGCATGCCCTGCACGTCGTGGGGCTCTAGGCCATGGCGGCGGAGCTTACCCGCCGTCTCCCGCTCCACCCCTCCCTGACCAGGCCCATGCTCGTCGCTGGGGGTGAGCGGGAGGCCACATTTGCCCTTTGGTTCGTCTGTCTCTCTATACCGATTCTGGTCTCTCTCTGGTTCATCCCGGTGGGTCTCATCGTCGGCGGAGTGGGGCAGTCGTTTCTGCGTTTCCTGGCAAAACACGACCCGCAATCCTTTGGCGTTGTGCGTCGCCACTGGAGCCAGCAATCCGTCTACCTGGGCGGGGCCAGCGCTTATGCGCCGGTCAAATACAAGGCCCCCAAAGAACAAACGCAAAGTGCCGCGTCTGGTGGCGTGCTCAGGGCCTTATCGAAACTCATGAGGAAGAAGAAATAATGCGCTCCCTGAAACAGTACCGCGATAAGGCCCTGGGCCTTCCCGATCTTTTGAACATCGCTTTTCTGGTGGATGGCTGGCAGACGGATGCCGGGGAAATGGCCATCGCGCTGCAAAAAGACGGGAGCTTTCTGGCGGGGTTCCGCTATGACGGACCTGATCTCGAAAGCCAGTCCACGCAGGATCTGGAGGCGCTCTCGGCCACCTGGAACAATGCCATCGCTCGACTGGGCACGGATTGGGGCGTGCATGTCACGGCGATTCGCGAGCCGGCCGACGGCTATATCGACGAATCGGAGTGCGCCTTTCGCGACCCGGTGTCGCGCCTCATCGAGGCCGAGAGACGGGCGCAGTTTGGATCGGAAACCAATCACTATGTGAGCCGCTATGCCATCACCATCACCTGGCGAACGCCCATCGATGCTGAAGTACAGTTGGCACAGTCCATGATCCAAAAGAAAGCCGGTAAACAACCCGAGCAACTGGCCGATGCGGCATTCCGGGACACGCTGGCCCGCTACCGGCAGATGATCGAAGTCATCCTGGGTATTTTCAGGCACGGATACCGGGTGAAGGCCATGGATGCCGATGCCCTGCTTACCCATGTTCATGAGTGCCTGACCGGGGCCACGCATCGCGTCAATGCGCCCCGCATTCCAGCGTATCTGGATGCCCTTATTGGGCACCATGATTTTGTTGGCGGGTTGGAGCCGTCCATCGACGGGGAAGAGATCCGCGTCGTAACGGTTCTGGGCTATCCAGGCATGACCTTCCCCGAGATGTTGGAGAACCTGCATAGCCTGCCCTTTCCCCTACGCTACACGCTCCGCTTCCTGCCCCTCGATCAGTCTGATGCGGTGGCGGATATGGCGAAGATCCGGGATCGCTGGTTTGGCTCCCGGGCCAACATGAAGTCCCTGCTTACGGAGAAGATGACGGGCGAAGCCCAGGGACAGTTGTCCGCCGACGATACGGTGGTAAACCTCGCCTATGACGCCAAGCAGGCCGTCAATGAGGCGCGGGAGGGCGCTGTGAAGTTTGGCAACTTCACGCTATCCGTCGTGCTGCGTTCCGCCAATGAAAAAGTGCTCGCTGATCGGATAAAGGCGATCAAGACCTTCTTTGACAATGCGGGCTATGTCGCCCACCTGGAAACGACCAACACGGTGGAGGCTTTTTTGGGGAGCATCCCCGGTCATCTCTATGAGAACATCCGCCGGCCCCTGATGCACTCGCTGAATTTTGCGGATTTCGCGCCCAAGACGGAGATCTGGGCCGGTGAAGCGCGTTGCCCGAGCCCACTGATGAAACTGCCGGATGGCCGAAGGGCCCTCGCAGGCGGCAAGGCCCCGCCCCTGCTGTACGCGGCGACCACGGGAAATACGCCGTTCCGACTGAATCTCCATGTGGGCGATCTGGGGCACAGTCTGGTTGCCGGCATGACCGGGGGCGGAAAGAGTACGCTCCTGGCCCTGTTGGCGGCGCAATGGCAACGCTATCCAGACAGCCGGGCGATCGGCTTCGACAAGGGTATGAGTCTCTACGCCCTCACCGAGGCGATGCGGGGGCAGCATTATGACCTGAACGGCCCGACGTCCAATCTGTGCTTCGCACCCCTGCAGCACGTCGATGATCCGGCAGAGGCGGCTTTTGCTGCCGATTGGGTGGAGGCGTTGGCCACCTTGCAGGGCATGACGATCACCTCTACGGAGCGTTCGGCCATTCGTGACGCCGTGCATGGCCTGGCCCGGGAATCCGGACGATCGCTCACGGCGCTGGTCCAGATGATCCAGAACCGGGGAATCAAGGATGCCTTGCAGTATTACACCCTGACCGGGCAAACGGGGAAGCTGCTTGATGCCGAGAGCGACGGACTGTCGATGGCCGATGCCAGCATGATCACTTTCGAGATGAGCCACCTGATGAATGGCAGTCCGGCGGAGCGCCGGGTAACGGTTCCGGTACTGCTGTATCTGTTCCACCGGATCGAGCAGATGCTGGATGGGCGGCCAACCCTCATTTTGCTCGACGAAGCCTGGACCTTCCTGGACAACGAGATGTTTCTGGCGAAGTTGCGGCAATGGCTGAAGGAACTGCGGAAGAAAAATGCCGCCGTCGTTTTTGCCACACAGTCCCTGAATGACCTCAAGAACAGCCCGTTGCTCCCGGTCCTGAAGGAATCCTGCCCGACGAAAATCTTCTTGCCCAATCGGGCAGCCTCCAGTCAGGACCTCAGACCCCTGTATATCGACATGGGGCTGAATGATCGGCAAATCGATCTGTTGGCGATGTCCACGCCGAAGCAGGACTACTACCTGTCCACACCCGAGGGTCAGCGCCGGATTCAGTTTGGCATGGGTCCGGTCACCCTGGCTTTTTGCGGTGTCTCCGATCCGCGTGAGGTCAAGCGGGTAGCGGAGCTCAAGACACAGCACGGCGATCGCTGGCCGATAGCGTGGCTGAAAGAGTGTCTGTCACCCAGCATCCGGGATGGTTGGGTGAGCTATGCGGAGTCCCTTTACCAAGGAGAGTGAGCATGAAAAAGCAGATCGAAGTGGCGGTTCTTGGGTCCCTGTTCGCGGTCTTGCCAGTTTGTGCGCTGGGCGGCGATTCCGCGACGATAGCGCAGCTACAGGCGGAGAACGCCGCGATAATCGCAGGAAACCTTTCGGTGAACCCACAGGCGTCATTGCAGGCCATTCCCCAAGTGGGGCAGGGGGTTGGAACCGTATCCTCCGAATTGCAGGCCGTCCAGGCGGACAATGCACAGATCCAGCGGCTTGCGAGTGATTGGGGGAACGTGCAGCAACAGGCCGCCAATTATGCGCAGGTTGCGTCTTACGCCAGACTCTCGGGCATCGGTCCGCGTGTTCAGACCCCATTCGGCATTGAGCAATGCCATAACGTGCGATGGGACGACCAGATCCGGCAACTGATCACGGGCGGATTGAATCTCGCGGGAGATGCGGAGGCGGAAGCCTATGCCATGCAGGCGATCGACACGCAGATTGTGCAGGATGTCGCCGACCTGATGAACGCCCAGGCCCGCCAGGTGTTGAAGACCTCGTCCGCGCCGAGCCTGGCCACCGTGCAGGCGGAATCGAAACGGGTGGAATCGGCGGCCGATGCCCTGGACCGTCTGCTGAACGGGGTGGGGCAGCAGATTGCGGCCGCCTTTGGGCCAAACAGTACGTTCCAACCGCTTCCTCTGGCGGGCAACTCGCACCCGGGCATTGGTAGTTACCCGAATCTCTCGGCGGTGCAGTGGATTCCGGGACCCGATGATGGGGCACCGATTGGCTGGTACCTGCGGTATTCCAATGATCTATTCCCGCGACTGGAAGATCGTTGCCCGACAGGATCGGCCAGCATTCCCGAGATTTCGGCGTCCACCATTCTGACTTCTGCCCAGCAGGCGGTGACGGATGAACCGGCTCTGGCGCCTTTGCTTGCCAGCCTGGAGGGCGGGTCCGTGTGGAGCCTTGCTGGGGGCGGCCATGCTGGCGGCAGCCTCGCGGCGGCTGGGCCTTTGATGGGTGGGCAGTACACAGAGCGGACGCAATTGGTGAAGGCGTTGGGGTACGACATGAATCAGGTCAGCAACTACATGGTGCCCATAAACGGCGACGTGGCGAATTTCGCGGCCCAGGCCAATACGCTGACGCAATCGCTATCGCAGTAAGCGACAGGCATCTCCACCCAGCCCTGATCTATACCCATGGAGTCCAGATGATAGCGCCGTGACCGGCGCTGGGAGGTTTTCGATGAGCACCAAAAGCAATGCATTTATTTTGGGCGCGATCCTCGCTCTATTACCAACGTCAGCCTTTGCCGTCAGTGAAATAGCCGGGGCCACTTTCCCAGAACAGATTGTACAGGAAGCAACGTCTGTTGAGCAGTTGGCGAAGCAGGCGCAGGAAGTGACGACACAGATCAGCATGTACGCCAACGATATCGAGCGCTATCAGAACATGGTGACCAACACCCTGGACATGCCTGCGTCCATGTTCGCGCGGATCTGGAATCCGCTGGTGGGATCCATTCAGAAGCTCACGTCCATTTACAGCCAGGCGCAGGCCCTGGGTTATGCCGGGCAGAATATCGGGGCACAGCTGGCCCAGGAGTATCAGGGAGCGGGCAGCTCCATCCAGAACCTGTCCTCCGTCTATGCCAACTGGAACCAGACGACCAACACCGACATGGAAGACGCCTTGCAGTCCCAGCACTTGGCGGCGGCAAACTTCGCCACTCAGGACTCGTCCATGCAGACGATTCAGAATGAAGCACAAACCGCTCAGGGCCGGGAGCAGGTGGCCGCTGCCGCCGTGGCTGCGGCCAACGTCACCACCAAGTCGATCCAGCAACTGGAGCAGATCACCATGGCTGGACAGGATGCGGTACTGGCGTATCAGCGGCAGAAGAAGGCGGAAAAGAACGTGACTGCGCAAGAAGCGTCAGACGGGCTCTTTTCCGGTGGCACGAACAACCCAAGTCTTTTGCCTTGAAGGAGATGATGATGAAAAAAGCCCTATTGCTCGCAGTACTAGGCGCCATGTTGGCCGGTTGCGCACACCAGCCAGTATACACCGCGCATTATTATCGGACGCACAAGGCAGCACTCAAAAAGGAAATTGCCTTCTGCGCCAAGGCTGAGAAGCTGTCAGGCAGCGAGGAAAAGAACTGCCGGACGGCGCACGAGGTACGGTCGGATGAAGAGGCGGCGGCTGGACTCTTCTCTGGCGGCACGAACAACCCTGCATTGCTGCCATAAAGAGGTTGGGCTTATGCGTGGACTACGCAGGTTTCCGTGGGTCGTGGGCATGCTTCTGGGTGCCGTCCCCGCCATTTCATTCGCAGCGGGTTCGGGATCGTTGGGCCAGGTACAAAGCCTTTTGCGAGGCAAAATTCTTCCCTGGCAAAGTGTCATGCAAACGGCGGCCACGGATCTGTTCTACGTCCTGGCGGCGGTCGAGTTCTCCGTCCTCTTTTTGAACCATGTTCTGCAAAAGCGTGGGCACGAAGATCTCTTTGCCGGTATCATCAAGAAGGTGGTGACGCTGGGGTTTTTTCTGACCCTGCTGGACAACTCCGGGACCTGGATTCCCGACATCATCAATGGTCTGGCCGGTGGAGCGCACGCGCTTGGAGTGACGGCTGTGACGCCCGGGCAGATCGCGACGGAGGCTCTTCAGGCATTTCTCGGGATCGTGCTGTCTCCAATAGCTGCCGCCACCCACAACGCGAGCAATACCTTCAGCGACATTTTCAGTGGTAACTTCTCTGCGGCTTTCTCTTCTGCGGCCAAAACGGTCGCCAGCAGCAATCCGGCATCGCTCCTGGTAGAGACCCTCCTGGCGGGGATCATTGGTCTGCTGGCGGGGATGGGTATTCTGGTCATGGCCCTGGAGTTCCTGATGGTCCAGATCGAGAGCTACCTGGTGATCGCCCTGGGCGTGATCATGCTGGCCGGCGGCGGGCTGCGCTGGACGGCAAAGTATGTCGGCAGTTACTTCGATTACGCCATCAACGTGGGTGTCCGTCTTTTTGTCCTGACCGCGCTGGCGTATCTGGTGACCTACAGCATCGTGCCGCTGATCAAGACGATCCTGGAGAACGTCACCAATCCGCTCCAGGCGGGGTTCGAGGTGCTCATTCTGGGCGCGGTGATCGCGCTGCTTCCCCGAAAGGCTTCGAGTATTGCCAGCAGCCTGCTTTCCGGCCAGTCCAGCTTCTCTGGCGGGGAGCTTGCGAAAGAGGGCGGGATGATCGCCGGTGGTACGGTAGCGGCTGGAGCGGGAGTGGCGGCCCTAGGCGTTGGTGCGGCTGGCGGTCTCACCGCTGGTGGACTCTCCGCAGCGGCGGGCGCTGGAGGCGGTGCAGCCGGAGGCGCTGGCAGCCTTGCAGGCGGCGGCCTTGCCGGAGCCGCGGGTGCGGGAGAGACCAGCGCGGCGGCTGGTGTGGCGGCCCCGGAAGCTGGAGCGATGTCCGCAGGTGGTGGTGCGAGTTCCGGCGCGGGCGAGGGGAACGCTGTCCCTGCCCCCAGCGCTGGCGGTTCGACGGGTGATGAGGCTCCACAGGCATCCAGGGCTGTGCAGGCTCCAGCGACCAGCACGCAATCCACTGGCCAGCAAAACCCATCCAAGGGTGTCGAGGCACCGATCCAGGAAGCTGGAAAGGAAGCGGGCCAGGATAAGCAGAACGATCAGGAAATGAGCGCAAGCGAACCCTTTGCAGGGGGTGAACCCCATCCCGATGCGCCGCCCGCTCCGGTCAATGCGGTTCCGACTCCTAAGCCCGTCAGTGCGCCTTCCGGCGGTGGCGGTCAGGGAAGCACGGCGGCTCCGGCTCCGAGCGCGCCCGCAAGTGGCGGTGCCACGATGGACGATGTGGTCGAGCAGATGAAGCAGATGCAGGGGCAGCCGAAGGGGGTGGTGGATAAGGTGAAGGAGGACTTTGCCGATAGATTTCAAAAACATGTGGAGGAAATAGCTACAACAAAATCAAATCAAGTCCAGAAGAACGCCATAGATACCAGTCACCCAAGAGATTTTGATTGATGGCCTGCTCTTGACATGGCGGGATATCCGTGACGGTATACCACTAACAACGGGATTGGCAGAGCCACGGGCCAGGATATCTGAAATGACCGCAACGATTTTTCGTTATAAACCTAATGGCGAGCGGGACCATTACCTTGAGCAGATAGAACGCGAGGTGGCGGAGCTTCACGCCCGGCCTGGGGACGGCGAGCTTTGGGCGTATATCTTCAGCCTCCCCATCAAGGCCCTCGCCTTCGTCCTGTTCCTGCCCTTCCGCTACGGCTACGGCAAGCATTTCCTGTTCCTGATTTTTGTGGCTCCTCTGCTGCTGATATTCGGGTGGGTGGCGGTGGAACTCGTACTGAAAATCCACGCGGAGCCTCAGGTGTTCCTGGCCCACTGGCAGGCGCATGTCATCCGGCACCCGGCAGCGGTCCATTGGACCTGGCTGGTCCGGGATCTGACGCAGACATTGGCTGCGGCGTGACATGATTGCACCCGACCCTGTTCCTGACGTACCGGGATACATTTGCGGACACTCATCCTGTAGCGGCCCTCTGGACCTGATTGGCTCGGATGTGTGCAGGAAGGGTCAGAGACCATGTGGTCGAACGTGCTTGCGTCATGTCAAACGTTTATGCTACAAGGAGCACGCAGGAGATTACCTATGGAACGATACATGATATCAGCACCTTCGGCCTTTCCTTTCGATGCCCGGAAAGCTGCCCAAGTGGCAGCGTTCTTTCTTATTAAGGCGCGAGAGAGAGACGCAAACGTTTCCGTTCTGAAGCTCATGAAACTCATGTATCTCGCCGAACGGGAATCTTACAAGCAGTATGCTTCTCCCATGATTGGGGATGCGTTGTTTTCGATGCAACATGGACCCGTTCTATCCAATACGTTGAACCTCATCAACTCAGCACCCGATGAAAGGCAGGGTGGTGAACACTGGGATGAACTCATTTCAGAACGAAACGGGCATTATCTCTATCTACGCAGCGATGCACCGATACAACATGCTGATGACTTGCTTGAATTGAGCGAAGCGGATTTGGACATTCTTGAAAATCTATGGAATCAATTCTGTCGTTATTCGGCTCACGATATAAGGGAATACACCCATAACCCGGAAAACTGCCCGGAATGGGAAGATCCGGGCAATTCCAGTCGCCCTATTTCTATGGAGACCATGCTGAGGAGTATGAATTACACGCCTGTAGCCATACAGGATATTTGCGAGAACTTGGAGAAAATGGCATTTATCCAAGAAAAAACAAAAAATAACGTATTATATTAATATGGTTCTTTCTCCTGGCGTCGCTCTATTTATTCCAAGCGGGCCATCTGGCGATCATTTATTTGTGATTGTGTTTGGTCCCAAAAAGTTACCAGCCTACGGTGATCAGGATCAGTTCCTTTTGGTTCCAATTTGTACTGCTATCACTGGCTGTTCTCATGAGTGCCGAGTGCCTGTTGGGTGCCACCCATTCGTCACACATGACAGCTATGCTGATTTTGCGCATGCGCAAATAAGAAATATAGTGGACCTGTGCCAGAATGTAGAAACCACACTCTTTAGACTCCACCCTGTCAGGATTGACCCGCCGACGTTACAAAAAATGATCGACATCCTTCCAAGATCAAAGCAAGTGCGCCGATTCATAAATAAAGATTTTTTTGGAGATTCACGCTGAAATTGTGGTTGCGGGAGTCAGCAGCCAGTCTATACGGCGTATTATTATGAGACGCACAAGAAAGCGCTCCGTAGCAACTCTGGTTAAGCCCCTGTAGGGCACTTCGAATAACAAAAATTTCACGACTTGAGAATGGAATATTCCCCTTTCCTCGCCACTTTCAGGCGATTTTTACGCATTATCCCTACTTTATCTGCGTATTTCCAGTATTTTTAGCCTTTTTCGTGGGCTTTGGACGGATTGATCCCTACCTGGCCACCGATTGCTGCATTAAGCAGGTAAATCGCCGCATGTTATAGACCAGATTCATCATGCCGATTTTGACTTCAGCGCGAGCCATACCAATGGTGCGCAGAAACTTACCACCCTGCTGTACCATGGCGCCAAAGGCATGCTCAACCCGTGCGCGGTGGTGTGACCGGCGCGTGTTGGCCAACTCCTGGGCCTTGGTCAAGGGGCGGTTGCGTTGCGCCTTCTCGTGGATTCGGCTGCGGTAACCTTTTTGACATAGCATTTGCTCCGCTTCCGTTGAACGATAGGCGCTGTCCGCAAAAACCTGTACGCCCTGATTCTCCGGGTCCAGAAGCGCTTCCAGGCACTGACTGTCATGCACAGCGGCATCCGTGACCATGTACTGATGAATCAGCTTGTGGCGCTTGTCCACGTTGATATGGTTCTTGTATCCGAAGAAACTGCGGCCATTCTTTTTGGTCCAGCGGGCATCGGTGTCTTTCTGGCGGCGCTTGGCGGGCTGATCCTGCCACGTCTGGGGCGTTTCGCCCTGATTGACCTGTTCCCGCTCCTTCCGGTGCATCCGTTGCCGTGGAACCGTCACAAAACTCGCGTCGATGATTTGCCCGGCCCGTGCGGCGTAGCCGGCTTCCCGCAGAAAAGCATGGAAGGCCGTGAACAGTCGCTCCGTCAGTTTGGCCTGGGCCAGTGATTCACGGAATAGCCACAAGGTCGTGTTATCGGGTACGGCTTCCTCCAACCCAAGCCCCAGGAAACGCTGAAAACTGAGGCGATCCCGAACCTGGTATTCGGTTTGTTCGTCGCTGAGATTGTGCAGTTGCTGTAACACCATCATCTTGAAGAGCAGCATCCGGTCGTAGGGCTTCCTCCCTCCCGGCCCTTTGGGCTTGGCCTTCGGCACACTCTCCAGAATTGGGCGGAAGCGCTCCCAGGGAATGAGCCGGTTGAGCAGCGGCAGGCCGTCGCCCAGCAAATCCAGTTCCCGCAACCGGCGGTCTCCGGGGAAAAATCCTGTTTGCCCTACCAGTCCTGCCATGGTTGCTCTCCCTTCCAATCGGCTCCCTGCATTTTACTGGAAATGGGGAGTTTTTCGAACCGCCCTGTAGCCGATGGGTGACTGCTTGTGTGTGCTGGTTGGAAGGAAAGCCGCAGGCCGAGTGCCTGGGTTATTTTCAGCACCGTTACCAGGCTCGGGTTCCCTGTTCCGGAAAGGGCCTTGTCCAATCCTTGGCGGCTCATGCCTACGTCGCGGGCAAGCTGGCTGAGGTTGCGGGCGCGGGCAACGTCTCCCAGCGCTGCAAGAATCAACGCGGGGTCGCCATCATCCATCGCAGCATCGAGATAGTGCGCAATATCGTCCTCAGTCTTGAGGTAATTCACGGTGTCGTAGCGTCTGAATTGCACTTCCATGATAACATTACTCCTTCCATTGCGTTGCAATGGCTTTTGCCAAAGCAATGTCCCGTTCCTGGCTCCCCTTGTCTCCGCCGCACAGAAGCGCCACCACAACTGGTCCGCGCCTCATGAAATAGACGCGATAGCCAGGACCGTAGTCAATCCGCATTTCCGAGATGCCTTCACCTACAGGCTTCACGTCTCCAGGATTCCCAAGGCTCAATCGGCGCATCCGCACCTGAATCCTTGCGCGGGCTTGGTGGTCGCGCAGACCTTCGAGCCATTCTCTGAACACGTTGGTTTCTATGAGTTCAAGCATATGACAACCATAGTTGCTATGTGCTCGCATGTCAACCGCAGTTGACAGATGTTGATCATGCCCCGCGATCATCTCACCCGGCCCCGATCTATACCCTCTCAGGATCCCACCTGAGAGGGTTTTCCATGACCAGTCCCCTGCCTGCCGGCCAGCCTGCCAATGTCTCCAATCTCTGGTTCGAGATCCGCATGGCGCGATTTGATTTGCAGGACATTGCAATATGATGACGAATGACAACACGTCATCGAACTTTCTGGAGATGGCCTGTTTCGTAAATGGTTTGGTGTCAACAATCCCAACTCCCGAATGTTATCCAGTACTTGGGGCGCATGGTCACCAACCATTTATCGAGATTTCCCATGGTCAGCTGGAAGATAGGACCATCTTCTGTACAATTTATGCTGAGGTTGATGGCTGCTTCAGGCTGGGATCAATACCCGCATTCCCGAATAAGCGCGAGACCACCATTGAGCTTCCGCAGTTTGCTTACATCATCGGTCTCACAAGGCTTTTGGAATCAAAACTCCGGTGTTCCTGCAAAGTGCTGCATCCTCTGAATGATCACGGAGACTTCTTTGTAGATTGGCAGGAGGCGGTCATATCTATCATCGACGGAACTACTTGATATAAATGTAATCAAGGCTATCAACGATAACGTCACAGCCACGCCCCCCAATGGCTGGCCTCCCGTAGGCGTACCACTTAATAGTTTTGTCTGGCTGGCATAGATCATTTAGCCTTTGACATAGTGCATGATGTGAGCGCGGCGAATTTTGGTTCAACAAAGCAGAAGTGTTTATCTTCACAAAAAATTGGATCTTAGCCAAATTGGGGACTTTTGCGGCTATTTCGCTAGTTATTTTGTAACATCCATCTAAACCTATAACAACGCCTTTCCCGTGATAAATACGATCATTATTCCAATTGATATATCGGGGGGTACGGAAAGCGTCGTCATAGTTTGTATCATCGTCCAGCGTCAATGGCATTTGTTCCAGATTTTTCTTAAACCATTCGTTTCTCTTGCCTTCATGGAGATGGTCTCTCCCGAATAACTCATAGCCTTCGGCAAGAACAGCGTTGCGAACTTCTACCAATGGTTGCAATAGATATGTCCTTGGCCTTGCCAGGCCAGCAACTCCAGCCTCCCGTCGTCTTCTTCGTACTTCGTCTGGCGTCGGAGGTTCAGATCTGCTATTGCGCGCGGTATTGCTCGCTCGCGGTGCAGGACGAGTAATCAGAACTTCTGGCGCATGCATGACACTTTTCACATAGTGTCTTTTCGTTGGTTCATTAACATGGCTTGGAACGCTATCAGGTGTTCCGTCGCACCCATATCTATGGGCACCAAACCTTGCTGAGAAGTGGGGAGACTTCGATAGCTCTCCAGTTTCATATATCAGCACACTACTTAGCCTGATATCGCAGTATGGACAGTAAAATTTATCGAACGCGGTCTCATCCCGAAGGAATAGAGAACGGTAGTCCCATGCGCTTAACGGTTCGCCACCTGGCTCCGTTGAGGCATAATCTGACATATGCGCACCCCCCTACAGAATTCAGCCATGACCCAGGATACCCAACATCCACTCCGCTGGATATACCCTCGCTCGCCGGGCGCGAGCCCCGGTTATCCCCCCACCCCTTGATCTATACCCTCTCAGGAATCAACTGAGAGGGTTTTTTCATGTCGAGCAATCCCGATTATCTGGCAGCCCGCCAGGAATGGCTTGAGCGCTACGGCTCCTACATCGCGCAGGCGCGAAACTGGCGCATCGCTGCCTTGTCGGCCATCGGCATTGCCGCCCTGTTTGGGGCGGGTATGGTGTACGAGGCAGACCGTGTCCATGTGGTGCCCTATGTCGTCGAAGTGGACAAACTGGGCAAGGCTGTGGAACTGGCGCAGGCCGTGCGTGCCGGTTCTTTCGCCCAGCCGGTGGTGCAGCACATCGTTTCCCGCTTTGCCTGGCTCGCTTTCACGCGCAGCCCGGACAAGCACGTGCAAAAGCACTTCATCGACGAGTCCTATCATTACATCGCATCGAGCGCGGAACTATCGCTGGATGCCTTCTACGCGCAGCACAATCCCTACGCGGCCTATTCCAACAAGACGCAGGGCAACACGGTCACGATTCAGAGCGCCGTTCCCGTTGGGCAGGTGACGGGCAAGGGTGGCTCGTACATCGTCGATTTCCTGGTAAAGCACTATGGCCCGCATGGCGGCGTGGATGGCGAGCAGAACTGGCAAGGCACGGTTACTTACGCGACGGTCCCGCCATCGAACAACCCCAATGTCCTGAAAGGCAATCCATTCGGCATCTACATCACGCACTTTGCTTTCAGCCCGCAGGTGTAAGGGGACGATGACATGAAAACCAAGGCATTGCTTTCTTTGGGGCTCGCCGTACTTCCTGGGTTGGCGTTGGCGGCCGTGGATACCAGTCTGCCGCCGGTGAAGCCGATCGCTTCGCTGCAGGGGAATCCGGCAACGAAGCCTGCAGGGACGAAAACCGAAGCAGTCCATCCGTCAGCGACACCATCCGCATCTGGCGGTACCACGTCTGCGGGCCAGAAAGTCCCGGCCATCTCGCCGGAGGCTGCCGCGCAGATGGCATCGGCGCAGGTGTGGCAACAGTCCATCGCGACACCGCCCGAGGGGCCAGAGAGTGCCCCAACCAGGATGCTGGCCCGTCAGTCGCTGGCAGCGTCACGGGCGATGGACGACACCCTTCCGGTGATCGGCGGCGCGAACGGGACCGTCAACAGCCTTGCCGGTCGCCCCGTGCTGGTCTGTTCACCGCTGCACACCTGCATCATCGAGCTGCCCGAGGGCGTCAAGCCCGTGACGACCGTCGGGATCAGCAAGTCGGAATGGAATGTGCAACAGGCGCTGGTTGGGAAACAGCCGGAAATCTTTCTGAGCCCGAAATTCAAGGGGCTCCACCAAAACATCGTTGTGGCCGCGACCGACCAGGGCAGGCCCATCAACTATGAAATCCGTCTGGTCAGTGACGCAGTGCGCTATGTTCCCGCCCTGAAGATCGAGGATAGCGGGGGCGAGGTCCGTTCCTGGAAAACAGACTTGCAGTCAGCAGACTTGCAGACGGCAGACAACGCACCAACGGCTCAGTCGGCTGCCGACCATAAAGGCAATACGCCCCGTGTACTGCCTCTGCCCAATATCCGTCTCAACCACGTCAATCTTCGCTGGTCCATTCATTGCGGTGGCGGTGGATGGTTCAGTTCCAACGACTGCAAACCGATTCGTCCATTGCGCGTGTATGACGATGGGACCCATACCTTCATCGACATGCCCCAGGGGCTGGCGAGCCACGGGGGATTTCCCATCCTGCAAGCCCGCAATGCCAGTGGACACCTGATCGGAGTCGATACCCAGATCCGTGGCAACACCTATGTCGTCGATTCAGTTCCTGCCGAAATCCTGTTACGGCTGGGTTCTGAGCTCGTCACCATCCAGCAGGAGGGGAAGTAACATGCGCTACGTTGTGTTGACGATGAAAAAACATTCTGTGTTGATTATGGCCACCATTGCTATGGCAGCAAGCGTGCCCGCTTCCATGGCATCCACGGTGAAGGTGCCGGGGGTTGCGGGACAGTCCGCGCCGATTGCCGGGACCGTGAACACCGCCCAGATCTTTCAGCACAGCATGAACATCCACTATGGCGAGCCCATCCGGGCGGTGGAGCAACAATCGGTGCGGGCCTTTGCCCTGGGCACGCTCTCACAACTCCCCGTATTCACGCGCCCGGGCGGAGAGGTCATCGTGCCGCTTGGGCAGGTCCTGCCGGTGCTTCAGACCGCCCCTGGCAACTTCTCAGTGGTCATCCTGGGGAAGGGCGTCAAGCCGGTATCCCTGGCCGGCGCCCCAAGCGCCGAGTGGGTCGTGAAGGAGACTGCAGCCGGCAGGCATCCCATTCTGGAAATCATGCCCCGCTTTGCCGGACTCAAAGGCAGCATCCAGATCGTGGCGACCAGCCCACATGGTTATCCGTTGACGTACACCGTGGGCCTGGTCAGCGGCACCTCCCGGTTCACTCCGGTCCTGTCCTTCTATCGCGTCCCTCACGTTATCCCCCAACCCCGGGAAGCGGTAACACGCGACCAGGACAAGCAGGCCACGGCCCTCATCATCAAAGCTTCGCATGCCAATACTCCGCATGTGAATGCCACACATGCCGATCTCGACTGGAAAGCGCAGTGTTTCACGGGCGACTGCAAGCCCATCCAGCCGATCAGCGTGGTCAGCAACCAGAAGGCGACCTTCATTCACCTGCCCACCGGAAAAACCCCGATGGTTCTGGTGCGAAACAAAGCGGGAAAGTCCTTGTTGGTGAGCTACCGCATGGAAGGCCCCACGCTTGCCGTGGGGGCCGTCCCTTACCGCATCGATCTGCTCACGGGTAACTGGAATCACCTGGCCGAAATTCGCCTCACGAACGAGGCAGGAGAGTAAACATGAAAAGCGGCAAAGACTTTTTCTCCGATTTGCTCCAGAAAAAGAAGGGGCTGCCGCCCGCAGGGCAACAGCCCGCCATGGATAGCAGCAAAGGCCCTGGCGGGCAGCAAGGCCCACAAGCCGGTCAGCCCGGGATAGAGGTCAAGCCGGACAGGGACCAGATGGCGACACGTATCAAGCGGACGCCACTCTATATCGCGGCTGCGGTGGTCGGACTGGGCGCCTATGGCGGCTATGAGTATCTGCAAAGCCACTCGTTATTCGGGAACGCCAAGCCGCAGGCGCAGGCCAAAACCATTCAACCGGCGAGTGGGACTGGTGCACCTGCCGCCCCGGTGCACCGGAAACACTACCACAAGCCAACCGCTCCTGGAGGGGCATCGGGCACGTCGGCAACCGCGGCCACGAACAGCGCGGGTGGACCGTCCCATCTAACGCCAGCCCCAGTGTCCACAGGACCCAAAAAGAATCCCTACGCAGCGCAGGACACCGCCTTCGCGTACGCCCTGGGTACGGGGAACGCGGGAAGCGGGTCCGGTGATGGCCTTGCCTGGAAAACACAGGGGTCAACGCCGTCCGCGCAGGCCTCGACTGTTCTCCCTATGGCCCTGCCGGGAGCATCCCTGCCGGGCGCGGAACAGTCGGCAGCGAAGAAAACAAAGAAAAAGGCCCCGCCGCCCCTGGTGACACGGGAGACGAGCCCCTACGAGATTCTTTCTGGATCGGTCATCCCCGCCGTTTTGCAGACGGGAATCAAGAGCTATCTGCCGGGAGAGATCGTGGCGGTGGTCAGCGAGGATGTCTATTCGTCCGTGAACGGGGCAACGCTCCTGATCCCTGCCGGCGCCAGGCTGGTAGGCACCTATGACACACAGACCGCCCTGGGCATCAACCGGCTGGCCGTTGCCTGGACACGCATTGAGTTTCCGAACGGCACCACCATGAACCTGCCGGGATACGAAGGGGCAGGCGGTGCTGGATACGCAGGCTTCGCCGGGGAGGTCAATGACCACACCTGGCTGATCTTCAAGAATGCGTTATTGATGTCGATCGTGGATGCAGGGATGGCGATTGCCTCTCCGTCCACTTCAACCAGTGTGACAGGCCAGATGTCCGGGAATGTGGCTCTTCAGGACAGCGAGCAATCCCTGGCACAGACCTTTGGGGAAGCCGAATCCCAGCTGCTGGAAAAGTACATCGACATAGCACCCACGATCACCATTCATCCTGGCTATCTGTTCTCGGTGGTGGTGGCGCATGACATGGTGTTCCCCGGCCCTTACAACCCGGCCATGCAGACGGGATTGGTAGGCAATGAGCCTGCGCTTGGGCCGAATCTCAATCCCTATGGATAAGGAGTAGAAAATGCGCGGAAGCATCATCGTCCGGACGGAGCACGACTGCACAGGGCTTTCGCCAGAAAAGCGAACGACGATCGTGACACAGAAAGTGCGCTCCCTGTCCGATGAGGGCTTGCAAGAGCTGGCCCGGCGCCGGGAGAAACAGCACCCGGGGCGCCGCCTTCGCCCCATGTCGATCACCCTGCCTGCAGATGTGCTGGAGCGGCTCCAGCGCTTCCAGGGATCAAAATGGAGCGTCTCCGCGCTGATTGACCACATCCTGGATGAGCGGGTGGCGACAAAAGAGGATCTCTGATATGTGGCATCACGCCTACTATCATGCGGCATTGCCGGAAGGACCCTTGCAGGGTGCAACTCACGGGCTAGCGCACACCATCATCTCCGCGCTGATCCATGGGCTGATTTATGGAGCCATTTTTCGCCTCATGCGGGGTATGAGCACCGGAGAAGTCCTGCTGGCGGCGGTCCTGGGCATTGCGTTTATCGGAGGAGTCTGGTGGCTGTGGAATCGGCGCGGGCGGAGGGCATGATCGCTCTGCCCCAGATCAGTGCTGAATGCGCCCCTATGGTCGCTGCCCGGACGATGGCCGCCATTGTGCAGGTGGAGTCCGGTGGTAACCCGTTGGCGATGTGGAACAACAGCACGCGGAGCATGGTCATTCCCGGCAGTCGGAATCAGGCCATCCAGTATTTGCGGAAAGCCATGGCCGCTGGCCAGCGGGTCGACGTAGGGCTGGCCCAGGTGGATACCGGGAACTTCGCCGCCTTCGGGCTCACTCCCAGGACAGCCTTCAATGCCTGCGCTAACCTTCGGGCAGGCAGCGAGATCCTGCACATGGATTGGCAACAGGCGCTGGCCAGCGGCTACCGGGGCCAACAAGCGCTCTACCACGCCTTTGAAGCGTACAACTCCGGGCGGCTCTGGGGGGATGCCCAATACGCCAACCGGATACTGGGTGCCGCTGGAGCATTCGCGTCTGCCGGCTGCAAGCCTGCCGACTACGGCGGACTGCGCACCGTCTCCCAGGGAAACAAGGCACTGCCGATCAATCCCTTTCCTCAATTTCGCTGGCAGGCAAAACCGGCTCAGGCGGTAAAGCCTGCACCATCAGGCGACTCCCGCCCCTGGCCGGTTCTCCCATAAGGACTTCGAGATGGTAAACAAGATTCATGCTCCCAACTCCACCGTCTCCGACTACAAGGTCCAGCGCCTCGCCCGGGGCGGCAGGCTCAAGACGACGCTCGTCGGCGTTGCGGTTGGCGTCCTCGGTTACACGCTAGGCATATCCTATGTGGCCAGGGACGTGTTTCCTGGCTACCAGTGGACCGATGATTTTATCCAGAAGGCGCATGCCTACATCGCGTTGCCTTACGGTTGGCGTCTGTATAATCCCCTACCTTTCCTGCGACCCATGCTCCTGAACATCCATTACCCGGTGATTCACCAGGCATTCTATGATGCCGGTCTGCCAGCGGTGGTGTTGGGTATGCTTACGGCGGGGATACTCGGGAAAAAGCACAAGGACGCGCAAAAAGCCGTCCTGGACAATCCTGTGCATGGGTCAGCCCATTGGGCGAGCAAGAGCGACGCGATCCGCGCGGCGCTCCTGCCCGCTTGCCCGCCAAAGACGGTGATGGACTCCTTGCGCCCCTGGCTTGGCTTGCACCCTGCGAAGGGGCTCAAGGGAGATTCCGACTTGGCCCGATGGAAAGACCGGCAGGAAAAGCGGAAAAAGGAGGCCGCCGAGTGGCGGAAGAAGAGGGCGGAGAGCGAGAAGAAACGCCTGTCAGAGATCCCGGAGCCGACAGTTTATGACCGGTTCGACTCCCCCCATGTCTGCTATGTGGGGGCCTTTGTCGAGAACGGGGTGGCCACTCCACTCCAGCACACAGGGGCAGAGCACATCCTGGTCTTTGCCCCGACCCGATCCGGCAAGGGTGTGGGCCTGGTCCTGCCCACGCTGCTGGACGGCTGGATAGACTCGGTTGTCGTGCATGACATCAAGGGGGAAAACTTCAACCTGACGGCGGGATACCGCAAGGCCATGGGCCACCACATCCTGAAGTTTTCACCAGGCTCGGTATCCGAAGAAGGTTGCCACTTCAATCCACTGGATGCGGTGCGTGTCGGAACCCAGTACGAAGTCAAGGACGTGATGAACATTGCCACGATGATTGTGGACCCGGATGGCAAGGGCCTGAACGATCACTGGCAGAAAACAGGCTTTGCCCTGCTCACGTCCATCATCTTGCATGTGCTCTACGCCATGCCGGACAAGACCCTGCGGGGCGTTGCCGCTTATCTCAACGATCCCACGCTGGAAAGCGTGGACGTAGCCTTTGAGCGCATGATGCAGACGGAGCATGACCCGGATGAGCAATATGGCTGGCGGGACGGCAACGGCCAGTTCACCAAAGTGCATCCGGTCATCGCGCAATCCGCGCGGGAGATGCTGAACAAGGCCGAGAATGAAAAATCGGGCGTCATTTCGACCATGATGAGCTTCCTGTCCCTTTACCGGGATCCCATCGTCGCGAAGTGGACCGAGTATTCGGACTTTCGCATTGCCGACCTTCAGGACGCCGAACAACCCGTCTCTCTGTACCTGGTCACCAGTCCGGAAGACAAGAACCGGCTCAAGCCCCTCATTCGCCTCGTGCTCAACCAGATTGCCTCCCAGTTCACTGCGGAAGAACGCCTGGAAGCGAAAGACGGGCGAATCGTCGCCAAGGGAAGGCATCGGCTGCTCTTGCTGCTCGACGAGTTCCCGAGCCTGGGCAAACTCGATGTATTCCTGGACAGCATCGCCTTCCTCGCAGGCTACAACGTCAAGCTGTACCTTATCACCCAGGACATTGCCCAGCTGGAAGATGAAGGCCACGGCTACGGCAAGGCCGGGGCCAAGACCATCATTGGCAACTGCCACATCCGGGCGGCCTACGCGCCCAACCAGGTGGAGACGGCCAAGTGGATCTCTGACATGCTGGGCACCCGTACGGTGACCATGGAAAACGACAACCAGAGTTTCGACGGCTCCATGTTCAGCCAGAACAAGGGCTATTCGACGAGCCTCAGCTACCAGTCCCGCCCCTTGCTGACGGCTGACGAGGTCATGACCTTGCGGGGACCGGAAAAGGAAGGCTCCAATATCAAGACCCCGGGCGATATGCTGGTATTCGCGGCAGGCTTCCACCCCATTTATGGACAGCAGCTGCTCTATTTCAAGAATCCGGAATGGCTCGATCGGGCATCCATTCGGTGGCCGGAGAAGAGCGATTCCATCCCCGGGGCCAGGAAAGACTACAAAGCCATTCTGGGCGAGTCGGGCGGAACGCTGCCAATCCCCCATATCGAGAAAAAACCGGAAGAGCAGGCGCCCAATGGGCAGGGGCCTGTCGAGGAAGTGTCAGACGCAGAGAAGGAAGCCTTGGCAGCCACTCAGTCCGAACTCAATGCACTCGCCGGGGAAAAACCTGCTGGCGAGGGGAAATATGATACCAGCGAGCGAGACGCGGAGAGAGGCGTTATCAGAGGGCTGATGGAAGATAACAAGTCAGAGCAGGAGTGAAGGGGGGTGCGGCAACGTCCTTGCGCCATGCCCCCTCTGGCAACCGATTGGTGTGAGAATAGCTACGTCCCGGCTATGGGACGCGGCCCGCGCACGGAGAATCTTGCGGTCGGACAGGTAATACACGCCACGTCCATTTCGAGCGGTGCCAGGAAAGGACAACTCCTGCCATCTGGGGAAGAAACAAGTGTCTCCTTCCGGAATCATGTGCTTTGCGCGCCCTATCTGTACGGCATATAACTCGACGGTAAGGCTCCATAGATAATGACTATTTATGAACAAATACAGATTATTGGAAATAAAGTCTGTCAAGAGGAAATTGATGCCTTAAACCTTTACAGCTACCTTTATTTGGCTCTCTATCGCATTATAGAGCTCTACATCGATTTCTGGTGCCCGGATAGATATAAGTAGAGAATAGTTCGCGCGTTGATTGTAACGTTCAAGTTTGGGGCGTGTTTTCCACCAGCCGCTCACCGGAAACACAGCCAGCATGCCCCGACTAGCTAGATCTGCTGCAGGACCTTTCCAGATATCAGAATGCAGGCTACCCCTATGACGATTACGTGTCCCCAACATCCAATTCAGATCGTTGCTGCTGCTTGTACCGCTGCTTTCCTCCCCATCCCTGGCAACAAGGTTGATTCGCTCACGGAACTCAGTCTCAGACTCGTGCGGCCTTTTTACGTCGAAGCGCAGCCCATGAGATTCGTAGCGATAGCGTGACTTGATACCGCGAGCCGAAGGGTTCGGCTCTATGAAATAAGAAAGCGTAACCCGCATCTCTACTTCCATTTCACCTAATTCCTCCAGCTCCGCCAATGGCCAAGGTAGGCGATGCAAGTTCATGTCTCGTAGCTTGGGCTCTTTCGATCCCTCCCTTATGAATGGCTTCAGGTCGGCTTCACAAATCAACGTCAACGAGTTCTCGACACTCCATAGAGCCCGAGACAAATCAGGTTGTCCGAAACCGCAATGGCGAGTCAGATTGACAACATCGCTCTTGCTGGGGCTTGTAGGATTGGTAAGAAACTGCTTCCTCATAGCCGGTGTCCAGTCCGCAGAATGAACTATCAATCCACGGATCGTCTCCAAACGCAGATTGGGATACTCCGCCATTAGTCGGGCCACCATACGGGCTGTCAGCGCAGATGCAGCACTGGTTGCATTGGTAGTCGTAAAGAGGCGTTTTGTGAGTTCGGCACAAGTAGATAACAGGCTTAAACTTGCTTTGGTTTCTGCGTAAGGCGTTCCATACAAGGACGTAATGGCGGCATTGCCTCCTTCAAACACTACATCCGGCTTAAGTGGCCAATGTTGTGCCCACGTTTGCGAGGTGGTGCTAAAAGGACTAAGGCCCCCTATAGGGGCGATTGGGCGGTAATCATCAGTATCCGGCTCTGTTATATGAATCAACTCCGTATTTGCGCCCACAGTCAACGCATTCCAAGCTTGCCCCGGATCGTGGATACCGTCAGTAGTGTTACTATACGGATAGTTTGTCCAAGCATTAGGATCATCGACATTCCCAGCAGAGAGAACGAACAGGCGCGGAGTCTCCCCTTGGTTGTCATAATCGACCGCAAGCCGATCCACAGTGGCCGACCATGCTGAAGGACGCCCCCTGTCACGGGCATCTCGCGCCGTGACGGCCATGCTGAAAACACGTTTTCTTGTCGGCGCAGTGATCTCTGGATGGCTAACGGCCTGAATCGTGAGGTAGCCATGGTTTGCCGGATTGCCGCCGTTTGAATGATTCTGATTCAGCAACTTTACAGATTCCAAGCGATGAAAAACTGGAATGGGACCTGCAGAAGCTAGAGCTGATGTCAGATTACCCAGCAACGCCAGGCCGGCCATTTCGGTGCCATGTCCAACGACGTCGTTCTTTCCCCATCCCGGATCAACGGTATGGGTGTCTGTTGGCGTAATTGCCGGAGTCAGCAGCGGATGGGCGTCGTTGATCCCGGTATCGAGTAAACATACATGCGGTACGATACCTCCTGCCGGAGGAACCGTCACTCGCTGTAGCAATTCATCTGCCCAATCTCCCTGATCATCCGGTGGCAGAGAATCAAAAAAATCGGCGGTTTCTTTCGCCCGTCGCAGCTCCGCGATACTGTTCAATGTCAACACAGATCGCTGCATCTGTTCCAGCGAGCCATAGACCAGCAAAATCGTGCGTTCAGGAAACTCAATGTACCCTTTGGCGACCCGGAATTCTAATCCCTCCGCCAGTTTTGTGAATTGCTCGATCACCGCAGATCTGTCGCTACGTATCGGTAACCATACCTCCCACCAGAATGCTTCTTTGGGGCTTTTTGGAAAAGCATCAAGATCATCCGTCCACAGGGAATTGATGCTTGCTACGTGTATACTTTGAATTGCATCCAATAACTTTTGATTTTTCGGTAATCCCTTGCTACTATCTTTGGCTTTATCCAAGTAGGCGGTTATTTTGTTTTCTAAAATATGCAGGGCTCCTCGCTACTTGGAGTGGATACGAGGGTACGGTAGTCTTAGGGCATTGCTGATCTAGGGAAGGTTAATGATGGACGAAGACAAGCTGTTTACCTTGGCGTTGGGGTTCTTCGTCCATCATTAAC
>NZ_JACKYY010000043.1:0-26461 GCF_015100075.1 Acidithiobacillus sp. HP-11 | reverse complement strand
ATTATCCCCTAATGGCCAATGTCTCCCTGTACGTCGGATTACATGATGATGATTTTACACAGCGAGGCGCGCCCAATATTCTTCGCGGCGATGTGGGCTTGGGTATGCAGTTTTAAGGCATCATGCGGGCAGGATGGTCTGAAGCATACATCAACCCAGAGACAGCGAATTGTGCTCTGGGTTGATGTCTTCATGAGTCAGTGATTCTACTGAAAAGTAACAAGGCATCTTTTAATTTCTGAAAAAGCCCATGTACCGTAATAGGCTATGACTCTCAAGTGGCTCCTCGCTACTTGGAGTGGATACGAGGGTACGGTAGTCTTAGGGCATTGCTGATCTAGGGAAGGTTAATGATGGACGAAGACAAGCTGTTTACCTTGGCGTTGGGGTTGGTTCCGCCGTGGATGGTGGACGATGTGACTTTCAAGCTGGAGGAGAAGCGGTTGGACCTGCATATCAACTTTCCCAAGGGAAGTCGGCTTGCTTGCCCTGTCTGCGGTCAGGACTGCCCGGTCCATGACACGGTGGAACAGGAATGGCGACATATGGATTTCTTCCAGCATGAGACTTATCTGCATGCTCGTGTACCCCGGGTGAAGTGCCTAGAACACGGGGTGCGGAAGGTTGAGGTTCCGTGGGCGAGACCGGGGTCACACTTCACCCTCTTGTTTGAGGGGTTGCTCATGACCCTGATAAAGCACATGCCGGTCAAGACGGTGGCCGACCTGGTGGGGGAACATGATACGCGCCTGTGGCGGGTTGTTGAGCATTATGTCAACAAAGCCCGATCAGCTGTGGACATGTCCACCGTCAGAAATGTGGGCATGGATGAGACCAGCAATCGTCGCGGCCATGATTACATCACCCTGTTCGTCGACCTGGAAGCCCAGCGATTGCTCTTTGCCACGCCCGGCAAGGATGCCAAGACGGTTGAGGCCTTTGCCGCTGATCTTTCGGCCCATGGTGGCGATCCTGAGGCCATTGAGGAGGTCAGCATGGACCTATCCCCGGCCTTTCAAAAAGGGGCGGCAGAGCACCTGCCAAAAGCCCAGATCACCTTTGATCGCTTCCATCTCACCGCACTGGTCAATGTGGCTGTGGATGCGGTACGTCGCGCCGAAGTCCACGAACAGCCTGATCTCAAAAAGACACGCTGGATATGGCTAAAGAACACCAACAACCTCAAGCCAAAGCAGCAGAAGCAGCTCGACGCGCTGAAGGATCGCAACCTCAAGACTGCCTTCGCCTATCAACTTCGTCTCACCTTCCAGGAGATATTCACACTGGCGGACCGGCATCAAGGAGCCACCTTACTGAAAGGTTGGATAGACTTGGCCAAGGAGAGTGCATTGCCACCCTTGGTGAAAGTCGCCTATACCATGCAGAACCACTGGGACGGCATTCTACGTTGGTTCGAGAGCCATCTGAGTAACGGCACTCTGGAAGGTTTCAACAGTCTGCTCCAGTCCGCCAAATCCAGGGCACGGGGCTATCGCACCCACAAGAATTTTATTAACATGGCTTACCTCGTACTGGGTAAGCTGGATCTCAAGCTACCCACTTAAAACAGCGAGGAACCACAAACCATTAAAATCGATCAGAGTTTTGTGCGCGATATCCTTGTTGATAACAAAGATTTGGCCATTGTTGCCGGAGTTGCTTCCACTGCGCAGGCATTGGGCCTGGAAATTGTGGCCGAAGGTGTAGAAAGCCTGGGACATGCGCGCAAGCTCGCAGATCTGGGCGTAAATGTATTACAGGGTTTTGCCGTAGCACAGCCTATGCCGGCTGAGGATATTCTGAATTGGGTAGCGCATTATAAACCCATTCTTCGTGAGGATTGATTATCCGTGTTAGCCGGGCGTCGTCGCTTTTAACTGCCATTGCGGCCAGATGGTCTGAGCCTGGCGATCCAGTATGGCTGCATAAATAATAGTATTGGTCAGTACGCTCTGGACATAATGGCGTGTTTGGCGGTAAGGAATATTGGCAGTAAAAATGGGACCCGCCCAGGGTCCTTGCGTGGGACCATCCCAACGACCCAGCCAGCGCTTGGGTGCTCCCGGGCCGGCGTTGTAAGCGGCTGCCGCGAGTAACTCTGATCCGCCAAAACTTTGCTGTTGCAGGCTGAGATAATTGGAACCCAGCACCAGATTTCCCCGGATGCTGTGCAGATCGGCATCGGCGGCGGCGGGAATGTGTGATTGCAACCATTCAGCAGTGGCAGGCATGACCTGCATCAGCCCTTGCGCGCCAACATCCGAACGGATTCCAAAAGCAAAGCCCGATTCCTGGCGGATGAGACCCGCCAGAAAGGCCCGGCGCAATCCTGTCTGGTTGGCGGCACCGCTGATTTCATCAGCATAAGGGAGGACATAGCCCTGACGCCAGTCACCGCCATGGGGGATCAGGCTGCTGGCGTGAATGCCCAGTAACCAGGCCTGTTGCTGAAAAGCCATACGGGCTGTCGCCTTGATCTGGCCGGGAGTGGTGAGGGTACTCAGGTCATGATCCCACTCACTCAAGGCATCATAATACAAGCCCAGTTGATAGAGCTTGATGGCCGCCCGCTCAGACGCAGTTTCTTGCAACACGGGTAGGGCAATATCTTCTGGTTCAGCGGCGGAATTCGTATTGAGATCCAGGGACTGTCCCAACGCTGCCATGGCTAACTGCCCATAATAGGTCCAGGGGGAAGCGAGGGTGCCGAGTTCTGCTTTCGCCTGCACCGTATGCCCCAGTTGCAGCATGGCTACGGCCTTCCAGAACTGCCACTGCCGTTGCTGGCTTTGCGGAGGATTCATGAGGGTGACGGCATCGTTCACCATGGTCCAGCGTCCCACCCGAATAGCAGTCCGTACCATCCAGGCCAGCATTTCCGGCTGAGGATGAAACTGTGGGTCGGTGTTATAGGCCAACTGATACCAGCTTCCGGATTCGGGACGAAAAGTCTGGGTAGCTTGAAAAGCGCAGTTATACAGTACCCGTGCTTTTTGTGCCGCATTGAGGGTATGGATTTGCTGCACAAATTTTACAGTCTGCAGGGGGTGAATGGTTGCCAGGCGCAACAGGGCAAGTTCAAGAAGACGGGTTTGCGTCCCGGACCATGATCCCGTGCCGTTTTGCTGGATATGCGTTTGTATCCAGATATCGGGATGATCAATGGTGGCAGTCAGCTCTGTTCCAGCCTGACCATTCAGGTAAGGCGCAAAATGGCGCGCTTCAGAAAAAGCCGATGCTTCAAACATCTGCTGCAGTCGCTGCCAGAGTTGATCCTGGGTAATCAGACCTTGCTGCAGGCCGTCGCGGGCCATGGCATTACAGGAATGATTACTGGCCGGCGCGCTGCTCCACAGAAAAAAGGGAGAAACCACATTTTCATTTTGTAAGGCGGGATCACGCAGGGCGTCACAGCGTAACTGGATGAGATCCGGCTTTTGCCCGGATTGGTAAACGCGGGTGAAGTTATTCCAGTCCTGTCGATGCGCCAGTTGGATCAACCATTGCCGACGCAGCAGATGGTGGGCAACACCATCGGGAAAACGCGCGGAATATTGGAGATACTGCTCCTGGGTCAAGGTTTTAAGGCGGGGTTGTAAAGACCAGTAGCCTACCCAGGAACCCATATACGTATTTTCCAGTGCGGGAAGGGCCTCTGCAGCCGGCCTGTAATTACCTTGTGAAAAAGCCGTTGCGGCCGTTTGCAACAGGGATTCCTGCGCCGAACTAAGGGGAATATTGTCTGCATATGCACTGCCTGCTACGGCAAAAATGCAGGCCGCCCACAGCAATAATTTTTTCTTCACGATTGTTTTTTGAGGTGAAGCCATCGGCCGAGGTGTTTTGCAAGAGAGTGTGAACGTTGCGGATGATCTTTCGCCAGCGGACCAACATGCAAATTCAGTGGTTCGCAGTGATCCTTGCCGTGGCAGATAACCCCATGGGAATCACAGTTTTCACCGGCTTTTTTCAAAATCTGCACCATTTTAGCCTCTGCTTCTGCTCCACAGCGACCATCATACTGGATCAGGACGAGGTGTTTCTCCGGTAGTACTTCTACATGCCCGCCCATTTCTTCAAAGACTTTAAGTTCTGCCAATGCCGAGTCGGTCACCCCATGCAGGGCCCCACTGATGATGAAGCGGTCGCGACGCTGTTCTTCTTGCTGTTTCATGCTTTTTTCCTGCTATGTTAGAGACCATTCAGCATGAATGTCCCGGAAATAATCTACATGCACCCCATTATAGTGCCATCTGGCGGTTTTGTCGGAAAGCTTTTAACCGGGATCCGGCAGCATAGCCTCAGCGCCGAATCTCTGGAAGCGGGGCGAGCAGGGAAGCCAGATCATCCGGGCCAAATTGCAGCTTGTCCTTACGCGCCTTATCGAGCACCCCGGAAGCTAATATGGCTTTTCTCTCCTGCAGCGCCAGGATTTTTTCTTCAATACTGCCCGCTACAATCATTTTGTAGACAAATACGCGCCGCTGCTGACCAATGCGATGGGCACGGTCCGTGGCCTGATTCTCGGCAGCGGGATTCCACCACGGGTCGTAATGAATGACTGTATCGGCTGCTGTGAGGTTCAGGCCAACACCGCCAGCCTTGAGGCTGATCAGAAATAATGAAACCTCACCCCTTTGAAAACGATCAATCGGCGTTTTGCGGTCCTGGGTATTTCCGGTGAGCTGTACGTAGGGAATATGCATTTTATCCAGGCGTGTACTGATCAAGGCCAGCATTTCCGTGAACTGGGAGAACAGCAGAATCTGGCGACCTTCGGCAAGGAGTTCGGGGATCATCTCCATCAGCATGGCGAGTTTGGCGCTTTCCTGAACCTTGCGGGCCTTTTCACTTTTCAACAGGCGTGGATCGCAGCAAACCTGACGTAATTTGAGCATGGCGTCAAGAATCACAATCTGACTGCGCTGAAAGCCCTTGGCGGCAATTTCCTGGCGAATTCTTTCGTCCATGGCACTACGTACGGTTTCATACAGATCACGTTGCGCCCCTTCAATATCCACCGAACGAATAATGATGGTTTTTTCCGGAAGTTCTTGTGCTACTTCTTCTTTTTTGCGCCGCAGAATGAAGGGACGGACGCGTTTGGCCAGCAGGTTCAGACGCTCCACATCACCATGGCGTTCGATAGGGCCCCGCCAGATTTTTTGAAACGTGCGCAAATCACCCATAAAACCGGGCAGGAGAAAATCAAACTGCGCCCAGAGTTCACCCAGATGATTTTCCAGAGGGGTTCCAGTGAGCGCCAGGCGATGGGTGGTAGGTATTTCCCGAATCGCCTCGGCAGCGCGACTTTGGGCATTTTTAACCATCTGTGCTTCATCCAGAATCAGTAAATGGAACTGCTGGATTTTGAGTAGTTCAATGTCTCTCCAGACCAGCGGGTAAGTGGTCAGCACCAGGTCATGACGGGGTATTTCCGAAAACAGGTCCAGTCGCTCCTTACCGTGCAGTGACAACACCCGTAAATCGGGCGCAAAGCGTTCCGCTTCCTCCCGCCAGTTATGAATCAGCGACGTCGGCATAATAATCAGAGCGGGGTTCTGCAGGCGTCCGTTTTCTTTTTCCAGCAATAGGTGCGCGAGGGTCTGGGCGGTTTTGCCGAGCCCCATGTCATCAGCCAGAATGCCACCCAAATCATGCTCCCGCAGAAACTGCAGCCAGGCTAAACCTTCCTGCTGATAGGGGCGCAGCGGCAAGGCAAAACCCCGGGGAGGTTCTACAGGGGGTATTTCGCCACTTTGTGGGAGGCGTTTACTGAGCCTGCGAATGGCTTCCATCCCCTCACTCCGCCATTGCTGACTATCGGTAATTTCGGCCAGTCGCGTGACGTCATAGGCAGAAACACGCATGGGTCCCGAAGCGCCAAGACTGAACAAGTCAATAAGTGTACCTACCAGTGGTTTGAGTCGGTGTGCAGCGGTTTGAATGGGAATTCCCGACGGGGTGTGCAAATGGATAGCTTCTTCATCGGGAATGCCAGTTAAGCCTCCGGGACTCAGCCAGCGTGGGTCACGGGCAAACAGCGCACCCAAAAGTGGAGCCAGCGCCAGCCTTTCGCCTTCGACGACGATGCCTACATCCAGGCCGAGCCAGCCTTCTTCCTCACCGTCCACCTGCATATCCCAGGCATCAATATGCAAAAAATGATGGCGGAAGCCATCCGGCCAGTGGACTTCCCAACCTGCGGCGCGCAAAGCCTCCACACCTTCATTCATGAAGGTATTCCAGTCTTTTTCACTGGCCAGTCCATAAATGGGCTGTGGCAGCAAGGAGAGGCTATGAAAAAGACTGGCTTTGGCGACTTTCATGCCGGTATCCGCCAAAATTTTCAGCGCTTTTTTTTCTGCCTTGCGATCGCGTTGGACCTGCACAGTTTCGCCATTGGCGAGAGTCTGTGTTTCGCTGTCATCATCAATGGCAATATGCGCGGGCCCATAGATAAAACTCGGCTGCCCGTAATCAAACCGGCAATTGGGACTCCATTGGCCGGGATAATCCCGGTAGGCCTGCATCCCCATCAATGCCAGGGTGTCGCACCAAAGAGAAGGCTGGAGTGGCTCGGCAATGACCCGAAGATCCTTCACCGGATCGGCCACCGGCGCAGGCAGGTCGGGGGCCGATTCTTCCAGAATATTTCTTAACAGTGCGGCCTCCTGAATGTTGAGAGGTGGTGCCTGGAGAAGGTCCTTCAACAGCGAAGGTTTGATAGGGATGTCAATCGGACCGATTTCGAGATTTTCCGCATCCAGATACCAGGGCACGTCCAGGGTCAGCAAGGTTTGGGTGGGCGGTTCGGTTTCCAGAATGGGATGTTGTTCCGTACCCTTGAGGGTTTTCCAGAGTAATTTACCCGCACGAATATCGCCCATCCGCAATGGGGAGGAACCGGGTTTGTTCATAAACAGGCGTTCACTGGCAGCCAGTATGCCCAGAGCGGCACTACCATGGCGTGGGCCCAGCGTAAAATATCCGCTTCGGGGGGCGTAAACATCTTCAATGAGCAAACGGCGGATGACCATCTGATCCGCTGCATCCAGAAAACCGGGTGGACGGCGCAGGGCCGCTTCAAAATTGCTCCAGGGCGTGAGTTCGCTGCAAATACCCTGCTTGTTCAGGCGTGCTTTGAGACAATGCAGGGTGGGCACACGTTGCTGATGACCACGAATTTCCAGAATCCAGTGGAGTCGATAGGTGGTAGTGGGGATTCTGCGTGGTGGCGGATTCAGATGTGAGCGCAGTTCACCCAGCCATTGCATCACATGCGGCCTGGGGCTGTTGACCGGCTGTGGGCTACCACGTTGGGCCAGATAAGCCAGTAACACGGCGGCGACATGTTTGCAGCGACTGCCAACGGGGCAGGTGCACAAACTGATAAGATGTCCCTGACTAAGATGAATATCCACATGATAAGGATTGCGGATGCTACCTTGCACCCATGCACTGAGCTCCGTGTCGGTTGGTCGTTCGAGATGACTGACCGCCTGTCGATAAGGCTGGGCCTTGCGGATTTCCAGGTCACCCAGCCACTGGCGGAGGATGTCGTAGTCATAGGTGTCCAGACTGGGTAGCGTTTGGTTGCCGCGATGCCAGTTCATCCAGTCGTCATTATTGGGCATTGCCTTGCTTGGATATCCGTTGTGAATGCTAATGGACCATGATACACAGCCTGTAGCCCTCTGGGAAAGTGTGCAAATTATCCATGCTAACTGCCTTTTTGGCATTTATCTGGTTATCATGACGTAAACACTGAACAGGATCGGAGGAGTAGGAAGATGGCAGCATTTGGAACCAGTGGGTTAAGAGGCCTGGTCAGCGATTTAACCGATCAGCTGGTTTTTATCCATGTGCGGGCATTTCTTCGTTATCTCCGCGACATCGGCGAATATCAGAGCGGTGAGAAAGTGATTCTCGGCGGCGATTTAAGACCCAGTACCCCACGCATATTGACTGCCAGTTGGGCTGCGGTGCTGGCAGAGGAGGGCAAACCCCAATTTGCCGGTTATCTGCCCTCGCCGGCACTGGCTTTTGCCGGAATCTCGGCAGGAATCCCTTCGTTGATGGTAACCGGCAGTCATATTCCCTTCGATCGTAACGGCATCAAATTCAATCGTCCGCACGGCGAACTGATGAAGACCGACGAAGCTGGTATTCTCGCCCAGGACATGCAAGTTGCAGCGGGTTTATTTACAGAACAGGGTGCCTTGTTGCACCCGCCGCTGGTGCCGGATGCCGACCTGCATTATCTGCAAAACTACCAGAATAGATATCTGGATTTTTTTGGCAAGGAAAGTCTGGCAGGCTTGCGGCTCGGTGTGTATCAGCATTCTGGAGTGGCCCGGGATCTGCTGGTCGATATTTTGGTCGCTATGGGTGCGGAAGTATTGCCACTGGGCCGTTCTGCAGAATTTGTTTCATTGGATACGGAAGCGTTGCGCCCTGAAGATACCGTGTTTGCCCAACAGGCCGTGGCCGAGCATCAGCTGGATGCCTTACTGACGACAGATGGAGACGCTGATCGCCCCATGATTGCGGACACTACGGGGCGCTGGTGGCGCGGCGATGTGCTGGGTGTGCTTACAGCCCGGGCCCTGGGCGCACAAACTGTGGTGACCCCGGTCAGCAGTAATACTGCGCTGGAGTTATCGGGATTGTTCACGCGGATCCACCGTACCCGCATTGGTTCGCCTTATGTCATTGAAGCCATGCAGGCTGCTCTCGCTGCCGGTGAGGGGCCCGTAGTGGGTTATGAAGCCAACGGCGGATTCCTGCTGGGCAGTCCCCTGCAGCAGCATGGACAGACCTTGCAGCCGCTCCCAACCCGTGATGCCATTCTCCCCATGCTCACTGTTCTGACAGCGGCAAAACAGCAAGGTATTGCTCTTGCGACACTGTTGGACCATTTACCCCCGCGTTTTACCGCCAGTGACCGGCTGCAGGATTTTCCAACCCGGTTGAGTCAGCAGCATCTGGATGCTTTCAGGGGAACCGACAATGTCCTGAGTCTGGCAGCATTCAGCCAGACTTTTGGAAAAGTGGCAGGCCCGGCAGGCAGTCTGGATTATACCGACGGGGTGCGTGTGACTCTGGAAAATGGCACCATCATTCACTTGCGTCCTTCGGGAAATGCGCCGGAATTGCGATGTTACAGCGAAGCGGATTCGCCTGAAGAAGCCGAGCGCATGTTGCGTGCTGCTTTGCAAATTATGCATGGCTGGCGGCATTAACTTGTTGCCACGTCTTTCCCGGGCATGGTGGATCTATGCAGGAACCGGACTGATCATTCTCGACCTGCTCCTGATGGTGCTGCGATATCTGGGGGTGGTTTTCAAAACCAATGCCGTAGCGGTGCTGGCGGTCCATCATGGGGTGGATGCGCAAGCCGGGAGCCTCCTGCATCTGGCCAATATTCTGAACATGGTGCGCTGGAAATGGATCGGAGGGATTTTGGTACTGGGTTTCCTCTTCCTGCTTATCGGTTTTTGGCGCTCTTTTTCCCGGCGTCGCTGACGCTGATCTGGCTGAGTAGATAATCCTCATAACTGCCTTTGAAATCTTCAATGCCCTGAGCGGTGAATTCAATAATGCGGGTCGCCAGGGAAGAGACAAACTCGCGATCATGGCTGACAAAAATCAGGGTTCCATCGAACTTTTCCAGCCCGTTGTTCAATGATTCGATGGATTCCATATCCAGATGGTTGGTGGGTTCATCCAGAATCAGGACATTCGGTTTTTGCAGGGTAAGCTTGCCAAATAACATCCGGCCTTTTTCGCCACCCGACAGCACCTTGACGGAGCGCCCGACCTGATCCTGACCGAAGAGCAGACGGCCGAGAACCCCACGAATAGCCTGATCATCGTCTTTTTCGCTGCGCCATTGGCACATCCAGTCGAAAAGAGTCATGTCCTCCGCAAATTCCGGCGCATAATCCTGGGCGAAATAACCGATTTTGACATTTTCCGCCCATTTGATCACCCCGGCATCCGGTTCCGTTTCACCTATCAGGCAGCGCAATAAAGTCGTTTTCCCCAGACCATTGGCACCGATAATCGCAATACGTTCACCTGCTTCAATATGCAGCCGCAGCTTCTGATAAAGGCGCAGCTCACCGAAAGACTTTGATAAATCTTTGGCATCCAGGGCATAACGATACAACTTGCGCTCCTGCTGAAAAACCAGATAGGGATTCTGGCGGCTGGAAGGTTTGACTTCTTCCAACTGGATTTTTTCAAGCTGACGGGCGCGGGAAGTGGCCTGTTTGGCTTTGGAGGCATTCGCCGAAAAACGGCTGACAAAACTTTGCAGTTCTGCCATTTTTTCCTTTTTCTTGTCGTTATCGGCCAGTAATTGATCCTTGACCAGCGTGGATGCGCGCATGTAGTCATCATAATTACCGGGATAAACACGCAGTTCGCCGTAATCCAGGTCGGCCATGTGGGTGCAAACACTATTTAAAAAATGCCGGTCATGGGAAATGATGATGATGGTACTTTTGATGGTGCTCAGCAATTCTTCCAGCCACTGAATGGTATGAATATCCAGATTGTTGGTAGGTTCATCCAGGAGGAGGATATCAGGATCGGCAAATAAAGCCTGGGCCAAAAGCACGCGCAGTTTCCAGCCCGGCGCCACCCCCGACATCAGGCCGTCGTGCTGCTCCAGAGGAATGCCCACGCCAATAAGGAGTTCCCCGGCGCGGGCTTCAGCGGAATAACCGCCCAGTTCGGCAAAGTCACTTTCAATATGGGCTACCGCCATGCCATCTTCTTCATTCATTTCCGTCAGGGAATAGAGGCGATCGCGCTCCATTTTCACCTTCCAGAATTCGCCATGACCCATCATGACCGTATCCAGTACCGTATATTCTTCAAAGGCAAACTGATCCTGGCGCAATTTGCCCAGCCGTTCGCCACTACTCAAGCTGACATTTCCGGCGCTGGGTTCGAGGTCGCCACCCAGGATTTTCATGAGAGTGGTCTTGCCACTACCGTTAGCTCCAATCAGACCGTAGCGGTTGCCGTCCCCGAAGTCCACGGACACGTTCTCGAACAATGGTTTTGAACCAAACTGCATGGTCAGTTGATGGGTACTGAGCACGGCATACTCCAATACGCAATAATGAATGGGAGCAATGATAGCACTGATCGGGATATAAGTGTCCTTGCCTGTGGGCATGCTGAACAAATGGTCCGCTTGACAGCAATCAAGCCTATACCTTAGCTTTACAAGTTGAACAACGCTGGGGGCGTCTGCCAGGGGGCAGGCTGAGAGGAACCCTTGGAACCTGATCCGGGTCATGCCGGCGTAGGGAAGCGCTACAGGATCAACTGTCTGCGTCCTTCTTCCGTGTCCCGATCATGTTTTTCGCAATGCACTGGAATTTGGAGGAAGCACAATGGCGACACGTCCCACCGATATTACCCATAACATGCAGGAAGCCACGGTCACCACAGGATCCATACCGGGTTCCCGCAAGGCCTACCTCAGCGGTGAAATGTATCCTGAATTACGTATTCCTCTTCGTGAAATCCAGCAGACCGACTCCCGCAACCGCGATGGTTCGGTGGAGCATAATCCGAATATTCCCGTGTATGACTGTAGTGGTCCCTTCACTGATCCTGATACCCAGATTGATATTCATGCGGGACTCCCTGCTACCCGTTGGCAGTGGACTGCCATGGAGACGCCGCTGGAGCATCGTCCTGAACCGAGTTCGGCTTATGGTCGGGCCCGCCTCGCTGATGTCAGGACGGCTGATTTGCGTTTTCAACAGCGCCGCGAAATCCGGCGGGCCGCAGAAGGCGCAAATGTCTCCCAAATGCATTATGCACGACGTGGAATCATCACCCCGGAAATGGAATATGTGGCTATTCGTGAAAATCAGGGCCTGGAAAAATTGCGCGCCACCCATCCCGAACTGTTTCGCGCGCATCGTGGCGAATCCTTCGGAGCGCAGATTCCGGATGTGGTCACCCCGGAATTCGTCCGTGAAGAGATTGCCCGTGGTCGTGCCATCATCCCTGCCAATATCAACCATCCCGAACTGGAACCGATGATCATCGGCCGCAATTTTCTGGTAAAGATCAATGCGAACATCGGTAATTCAGCGGTCACTTCTTCCATTGCCGAAGAAGTCGAAAAAATGGTCTGGTCCATCCGTTGGGGTGCCGACACCGTGATGGATTTATCCACCGGCAAGCATATTCATGAAACCCGCGAATGGATTATTCGCAACAGCCCCGTTCCCATTGGTACCGTACCCATTTATCAGGCCCTCGAAAAAGTCGATGGCAAAGCTGAAGATCTGACCTGGGACTTATACCGCGATACGCTGATTGAGCAAGCTGAACAGGGCGTGGATTACTTCACCATTCATGCCGGAGTATTGCTGCGTTATGTGCCTCTTACTGCCCGGCGGCTTACGGGTATTGTTTCCCGGGGTGGTTCCATCATGGCCAAATGGTGTCTGGCGCATCATCAGGAAAGTTTCCTCTACACTCATTTTGAGGAAATCTGTGAAATCATGAAAACCTATGATGTCAGCTTTTCACTGGGCGATGGCCTGCGTCCCGGTTGTCTGGCAGATGCCAACGATGAAGCGCAGTTTGCCGAGTTGCATACTTTGGGTGAGCTCACCCAGATTGCCTGGAAGCATGACGTGCAGGTGATGATTGAAGGTCCCGGCCATGTGCCCATGCAGATGATTCGCGCCAATATGGACGAAGAGTTGCAGCACTGTTTTGAAGCCCCGTTTTATACTTTGGGACCCTTGACCACAGATATTGCTCCAGGCTATGACCATATCACCAGTGCCATCGGTGCAGCACAGATCGGCTGGTATGGTACTGCCATGCTCTGCTATGTGACCCCCAAGGAACATCTGGGCTTACCCGATAAAAATGATGTCCGGGAAGGGGCTATTACCTACAAGATTGCTGCCCATGCTGCGGATCTGGCCAAGGGCCATCCGGGTGCCCAGGTGCGGGATAATGCCTTGTCCAAGGCGCGCTTTGAATTTCGCTGGGAAGATCAGTTTCACCTGGGTCTGGACCCGGAAAAAGCCCGGGAATATCACGATGAAACCCTTCCCCAGGAAGGGGCCAAGGCCGCGCATTTCTGTTCCATGTGTGGACCGCATTTCTGCTCCATGAAAATTTCCCAGGATTTGCAGGAATACGCCCAGAATCAAGGCGCAGAAGATCTGGAGGCGGCGCGCGCCCGGGGCTTGCAGGAAAAAGCCGAGGACTTCCGGCGTTTAGGTAAAAACATTTATTTGCGTTGAGTTCTAAAAAGGGCAGTTGCCATAGGTACTTTGCAGCGACTTTTGGCCTGCGCCGTTGTTGTTCTTGGCGAAATCCTGCGCCCGTCAGGAGAGCTGTTTGAGCCCGCAGGGCGAGTTCTCTCCTGACAGCAGGATGAGCCTTAGAACAACAGGCGAGGGACAACGGAGCAAAAAGTACCTATGGCAACTGCCCTTTTTAGGTGGTGATCTGATTTTCTACAATAAAAAAGCCCGGATAAACCGGGCTTTTTTGACCGGGACAAAGTCCCGATCACTGACTCGACTCAGAACCGCTTGCGTGTATAAAAATACGCGATGACGGTGATGAAAAAATACACAATGGGCAAAAAGAAAATATAGTCTTCCAGATGCATGGTCTAACTCCCTTAGTGTGAGTGTCCGGTTTTGTCCTGACTTTCCGCATCCTGTTTTTCATACATGACCGCACCGGCGACGGCGATCAGCACAATCATGGTCGTACCCACCAACCAGGCGAAATACCAGGGGCCATAGTCACCAGTGATGACTGCCAGAAACAGGGATAACGCCATGATGAGAGCCATCCCGACAAAAGTGAAAAGATTTTTCATGACTGGGTTGCTCCCTTAATAAGCATGGTCATCGGCGGGGTTGGGCGGGTTGACCTTGCCGCGCATGACCCGAAAACACCAGGTGGTATAAGCCAAAATCGTGGGTACGAAAATGGCGGTGAAAATGGTCATCCAGATCAGGTTGTAACGACTTCCCGAAGCATTCCAGATAGTCAGACTCTGGTTGAGATTCTCAGACGAAGGCATCAGGAAAGGGAACATGGAAGCTGCTACCGTGCCTAAAATGCCAATCCAGGCAATGGCTCCCAACCACCAGCCGAGGATGGGTTTGTTGGCACGCAACATCAATGCACCGAACAGCATCCCGGCAATGGCCAGCAACGGGATAATCCACAAAATGGGTTGTGCTGCATAATTATCCAGCCATGCACCAGAAACCGCATGCACCACCTGACCACTGACGGCGTTGGCGGGCATTCCCGGATCACCGCTGATGAGGCTATACCCCGTCATGCCGGAAATCATGAAGCCACCAATGATAAACAGCACAATGGCAATGATCCCTGCAGTGCTGGCGTAATTCCGGGCGCGGGAAGCAATGGGGTCGGTACCGCGCAGCATCAACATGGCCCCGCCCTGATATACCGACATGCTGACCGCCAATAAGCCGCTCAGAATGGCAAAGGGGTTCAACAAATACCAGATGAAGGACTCCGTCTGATAATACTGACCATCCCAACCAAAATGAAAGCCGACGCCTTCGAGAATATTACCGATGGCTGCTCCATAAACAAACATGGGCAAAAAGCCGGAGACCAGGAAAACCCAGTCCCAGGAATCCCGCCACTTGCTGGCCGCCACTTTGGAGCGATATTCAAAAGCCACCGGACGTAAAATCATACTGAACAGCAGCAGGATCATGACAATGTAAAAAACTGAAAAAGAAGTGGCGTAAAGGGTTGGCCAGGCCGCAAAAATGGCCCCGCCGCCCAGAATAAACCAGACCTGATTACCGTCCCAATGGGGACCCACCACATTCAGGGCCTGACGGCGCTCGCCGTCATTTTTGCCGACGAAGCGCAGCAGGGTACCAACACCCATGTCCATGCCCACCATGATGGCAAGGCCCATGAGCAGGACGCCCAGCAGCACCCACCACAATAGTTTAAGTCCAATATAGAGATCCATTGTGTTGCCTCCTTATTTCTTGGCCAGACTGGGCTTGGCAAAAACGGGCTGACCGGCCATACCGCCCCCGGCAGGAGCCTTGTCATGACCATGATGGCTGGCTTGTGGGCCAAGACGCGCGTATTTGAACATCAGGTACATTTCTGCAGCGATGAACGAGCTGTAAAGCAGTACAAAACCGATCAGGGAGAAAATCATGTAGCCGACGCTGTGACTGGAAGCTGACACAAAGGTGGGCAACATATTGTAAACCGTCCAGGGTTGCCGACCATTTTCTGCCGTAATCCATCCAAATTCACAGGCAAACCAGGGTAATGGAATACTCCATAAGGCGACTTTCAGGAGCAGGGGATGCTTTTCCACCTCATTTTTGAGGCTGAAATAGGCGGCAAATGCAAAAATGGCGAGCATGATAAAGCCGAAAGCCACCATGATACGGAATGCCCAAAATTCTACCCAGACATTGGGAACCGTTTCGTGAGCCGTTTTGTCCACGACGCTGGCGAGATTGCTGGCATCCACCTTTTTCAGGTCCTGATCAGGGGCGTACTGCATGGCCAGAAAGCCATAGCCCATGTCTGTCTGATACTGTTTGAAGGTCGCCAAAGCCTGCACGTTACTGTGGTCATGATTATATTCTTTCAGGGCAACCATGGCCTTGATGCCATTAACTACTTTGGGCTTGGCTTCATCCACCAATTGATGAATACCGGGGATGACGGTGTCCTCCGAGTGGGTAAGCAGAGGCGTCAGCACATAGGGAACACCAATTTCAAAAAGGTTTTTACCTGCAGCCTTATCCGGGAAAGCAATCAGATTCCAGGGTGCAGATGCCGTGTTGTAGTCTGTATTCCAGATGGCTTCCATGGCCGCCACTTTCATGGGTTGAGCCTTGGCGTCAATGAAGCCCAGTGCATCGCCCAGAGTCACCACACCAATGGTGGAAATCACTCCGAAAACGGCAGCAATACGAAATGAACGCAGGGCAATATCCTTGCGCTTGTTGGTGAGCAGATAGAAGGCACTGATCCCCATGACAAACATGGATCCGGTCACAAAACCGGCGATGGAGGTATGGACAAATTTTGCCTGAGCGTCTTCATTAAAAATCAACTGGACAAAGCTGCTGAATTCCAGGCGCATGGTATTGGGATCAAAGGTTCCGCCTCTGGGGTCCTGCATGAAGCCATTGGCGATCAGAATCCACAATGCGGAAAGGTTGGAGCCCAGCGCTACCAGATAGGTAACGACCAGATGGGCCTTGGCACTGATCCGGTCCCAGCCAAAAAACATGATGCCCACAAAGGTGGATTCCATGAAAAACGCCATCAGGCCTTCAATAGCCAGAGGCGTACCAAAAATATCTCCGACGAAATGGGAGTACATGGACCAGTTGGTACCAAACTCAAATTCCATGGTCAGGCCCGTGGCCACACCCAATGCAAAATTGATGGCGAAAAGCTTGCCCCAGAACTGGGTCATTTCCTTGTAAATGGGTTTCCCCGTGATGACATAAACCGACTCCATGGTGGCCAGCAGAAATGACAGGCCCAGAGTCAGGGGTACAAACAGAAAGTGATACAGGGCTGTCAGCGCAAACTGCAGACGCGACAGCTCGACCACCGTGGGATTAATTAACATATCCATGAACATCCTCCTACAAAGAAACCGGGTTGTTCCGGTCCGGCGTGTAACGGTGCACCTCTTCATCAGGTGATCCGGGTTTTTTGGTTCCTCGCTGTTTTAAGTGGGTAGCTTGAGATCCAGCTTACCCAGTACGAGGTAAGCCATGTTAATAAAATTCTTGTGGGTGCGATAGCCCCGTGCCCTGGATTTGGCGGACTGGAGCAGACTGTTGAAACCTTCCAGTCTGCTCCAGTCCGCCAAATCCAGGGCACGGGGCTATCGCACCCACAAGAATTTTATTAACATGGCTTACCTCGTACTGGGTAAGCTGGATCTCAAGCTACCCACTTAAAACAGCGAGGAACCTCTTTATCTGGGCTCCGTTCTTGAATGTGAAAACAACAAAATGATTAAGGAGTTGCGTAATCTGGTCTATGACGAAGAGAGTGCGTTGAGTTGTAGCCATGGTACTCAGCATTAAGTGCCAGAGACGCGCTTGTACACGTTACTGAGTCGCAGCGGCGCCATCGACAAGCGGCGGATGCCGCAATCCACCAGCAAAGGGGCAATTTGTGGATCCCCGGCGGCTTCTCCGCAAATCGAAACCGGGGCATGACTGTCCTGGACCATTTTCCGGCATAACTCAAGGACCGCCGGGTGTGCGGCATTACCCAAGGTCTGAAGTAATGCATTACTGCGATCGCTGGCCAGTGTGTATTGAGTAAGATCATTACTGCCAATGGACACAAAATCCGACAGACCATTGAACTGCTTCATGCACAGCGCGACCGCCGGAACTTCTGCCATGATCCCGAGCGGCACGGGCCAGCGATGCGCCAGACCTGCAGCCTCCAGTTGCTGATGCGCCTGCTCCAGAATCATTCGGGCACTGCGTAATTCTTCAGGGTTGGTGACCATAGGCAGCATGATACGGAGATCGTGATCCCGGCCGGCACGCAGCATGGCCCGCAGTTGCAGGGCAAAAATGTCGGGATACGCGAGCAGAGCGCGCAATCCTCGTCTGCCGAGGGCGGGATTGGCTTCGGCACCCAAGGCCATAAAGGTCAATGGCTTATCCGCTCCGGCATCGAGCGCTCGCACCACAATAGGCAGACCCTGCATGGGGGCCATGACCTGTCGCAGGAACTGACACTGGCTTTCTTCATCTGGAAGTGTTTGCTGATCGAGAAAAAAGAACTCGGTACGCAGCAAACCAATACCCGTAGCACCAAGGCGCCTGGCCGCAGCTGCTTCCGCAGTGCTGGCCACGTTTGCCCAAAGCTCCAGCGTGCTGCCATCGCTCAGGGTGATTTGGCCGTAAGAACCCGCTGAATTCTGGTCCTGATGCATTTGTTCCCGATCATGCAAGGTTTCGAGAATCCGGGCGTCGGGGTCGGGCCATAATTCGCCAGTTTTTCCATCCATGGCCACATATTGAGTGTTCGCAAAAATAACGGGGTCCGCGTTGATGACGTAGGGAATACCAGAGCCACGCAAGAGAATGGCGGCATGCGAGTTTGCGCTGCCATGTCGATCTATCACGCCAAGAACCTGTTTGGGGTCGAAGCGTAAGGCTACGGAAGGAAGTAGTTCATTGACCAATAAAATAGCGGGTGGCCCCTGCCAGGGCTGCAAATCTGCGGTCACTCCCAAGGCCTGGAGAACCCGATTACCCAAATCCCGTAAATCTGCAGACCGGGCGCGGAGTATGGGGTCGCTGAGGGCGTCGATTTGGGAAGCGGCCTGCGAAATACTTTGTGCCCAGGCAGAGGCGGCATCCAGATGCTCGTTCTGGATCAGGGTGGTGGTTTTTTTCAGCAGAGCAGGATCACTCAAGAGCACATTTTGAGCCTCCAAAATAGGGTGATCGCTGAGTTGTCGCCGCACTTCAGCGACGGCCTCAAGAAATGTGTGAAGGGCTTCTGCACAGTCATCGCAATAGGACCGGGGAACTGTCGTCAGGAGCTCATCATGGATGATGAGGGGTCCTTGGGCGAAGCCGGGAGCCGCCCCCTGAGGGTGCTTCGTGGCTTCATTTTCAACAGGGACTGGCATTTTTGCAGGAGGATGCTGATCTTCCTGCAGGCAGGCTGCTGCCCTGTCCAGGAATGCATCGGCATCCGGCCCTGAAGTCTGGAGATGAATTTCATCTCCCTGGCGCAGGTCCAGTCCCAGAATGGCGGTCAGACTGGAAGCGGAAACCCGATTATCCGGGTGTTTTGCTGCTGCTATGAAGCTGGGCGTGCTGCGGGCGAGGGCGAGTTTTGCCAATGCGGCTGCCGGGCGCAGATGCAAGCCAGCGGGATCTGACAGGCGCAAACTGCGTTGATGTTCCGGTGTGGCAGCAGTAACTTGCGCATTTTCTCCGGCAGTGGCGTCATTGGGAGCCAGTTGTTGTTGCTTCATGCGCAGCCCGTTTTCCGCTTCTTGCCGCACATCGGTCAGCGAGGCGCCGCCGCTGGCGGCCATGGCAGCGGCCATGGCGCCCTCCACAAAGGGTCCGCTACTCATCAGGACCCGCGCCCTGACCGGTTCTGACAGGAGTCCCAAGGCGGTTTCTGTACTCAACAGCGCACTACCCATGTCCATGAGTACCAGGGTTCCCATGGGATCATCCAGCGATTCAATGGCGGCCAGAATCTGCAAAGCATCTGTGCCTAGATCTGCTCCATCATCACCCGCCCCTGCTGCAATGGCCATCCGTACGTTGGAACCGGTGACCTGACGAATGAGGGTTTCTGTGGCCATGGCCAGGGCACGACTGTGCGAAACCAGAACAAGGCCGACGGTATTCATTCTGGATTCGGCAGTGCTCATGGCGGCTTAGAGCTTTGCCAGACAGTCAAAAAGCAGGCTCGCAGACGTGGCTCCCGGGTCGGCATGGCCGATGGCGCGTTCGCCCAGATAGCTGGCCCGGCCTTTGCGGGCGATCATGGGAGTCGTTGCATCCCGACCTTCCCGGGCTTTTTGTGCAGCCATTTCCAATCCGGCCTGGTGGTTCAGGGCGCTGACGGCGGGACTGAGGGCATCGACCATGGTTTTGTCTCCCGGTTCGGCCTTGCCGAGTCTCTGGATGCCAGCCAGTCCGGCCTGCAGACAAAGAGCCAGCCCGGCATCGTCCAGCTGAAGCTGATCCCCGGCAGTCTTGGCGGCTTCGAGGAAGAAGGTGCCATACAGCGGCCCTGAAGCACCGCCTACGGAACTGATCAGGGTCATGCCTACCAGTTTCAACAAAGCTGCGGGGGTTGCTGGCTTCTCTGCCTGCAACTTTTCGACGACCTTGGCAAAGCCACGGGCAAGATTGCTGCCGTGATCACCATCACCAATGGCCGCGTCCAGCGCATTGAGCTCGGCAAATTGCGTCTTGAATTGCTGCTCTGCGCAGACAATCCACTGATTCAGTGCATTGAGGCTATATTCCATAGTGAGGCTCCTGCTTTATAAACCCCAGCGCAGCGCCGGGCTGCGAACCGGGGCGTCCCAATACTGACGCATGGTTTCGTCAAGACGCAACAAGGTGATGGAAATGCCAGGCATATCCAGGCTGGTCATGTAGGCACCGACCAGGCGCCTGGACACTTTGAGGCCGTGTTTTTTTGCAACTGTTTCAGCGGCGCGATAAACAATATACTGTTCCAACAAAGGAGTAGCGCCGAGACCGTTGACAAATAACAGAATCTCATCGCCTTTTTTGAAAGGTAAGTCCTCGAGAATGGGTATCATCAGCATTTCCGTCAAAGTATCTGCAGATTGCAGTGGAATACGCTGCCGCCCGGGCTCCCCATGAATACCGATACCAAATTCAATTTCGTTTTCACCCAAGGTAAAGCTGGCTTGACCCGTTTCCGGGTTGGTACAGGGGCCTAACGCCAGACCCATGGAACGGGCAGAAGCATTGACTGAACTGCACAATGCGGCGATTTCATTCAGGCTGGCGCCGGCCTCGGCAGCGCCCCCACAGATTTTTTCGGCAAGCACCGTGGCTCCGACCCCACGTCTTCCGGCCGTATATAAAGAGTCTTTAACAGCCACATCATCGTCCATAATGACGGCGCGTACCTCCACGCCATCGCTCTGCAGCAGTTCTGCAGCCATCTGAAAGTTCAGTACATCACCAGTGTAGTTTTTGACAATATGTAAAACGCCTTTGCCACCATGTACAGCAGCAGAGGCTTCCTGAATCTGGTCAGGGGTTGGGCTGGTGAATACCGCGCCAGGACAGGCGGCATCGAGCATACCCAGACCCACAAAACCGCCATGCATGGGCTCATGTCCTGATCCACCCCCAGAAACCAGGGCGACCTTACCATTTTTGGGCGCATCGGCGCGTACAATGTAATGCGGGTTTTCATGGACACGGATCAGGTCAGGATAAGCCAGGGCCATGCCCTGCAAAGCTTCCGTGACAACCTGATCCGGAGCATTGACCAATTGTTTCATGACACACCTCCCGGGTTTATTTGTCGGCACCATCAATTTGAGTTTTGACTTCATCCAGAGCCTGTTGAAGCTTTTCCAGCTTGAAACCTAGGCCCTTCTGTTCAACACGGGGCTGACGTTCTTTCAGCAGCCTGGCACGCACGCAGAGGGTTCTGCTGATGCACCAATCGTAGAAATAGACAGCAATGGCGGCACCGATAAGAGGCCCCACAATGGGCACCCACCAATAACCATGGGGTCCAGGAAAAGCGTTGGGTCCCCAGCCCTGCAGCCAGCAAAACAGACGGGGTCCGAAATCACGGGCGGGATTGATGGCATAGCCTGTACCTACACCAAATGACAGGCCGATAGCTGCGACGGCAAAGCCAATCATCAATGGCGCCAGGTTGGACCCTGGTCCCACGTTCATGTTGTCGATGATGGCAAAAACAAAAAGCACCAGGAAAAAAGTCGCGATGATCTGATCAAGCAGCATCAGACCGAGATGGCTTCCGTAATACGCGGCAGGAAACGTCGCAAATATGCTGAATGTGGTCAGGCCCCCAGGATCCGCTCGGGAGACGACATGGTTGGCCAAATTCCAGGCATTGATAGCCCGGAAATAATCGTAGTAGACAATAGCAGCCCCAGCAAAACAGCCCGCTACCTGAGCTATCCAGTAGGGTATGACTTTTCGCCAGGGGAAATTACCCTTGAGGGCAAATGCCAGGGTGACTGCCGGATTGATGTGCGCTCCGGAGACCCCGCCTGCCACATAAACGGCCATGGCCACGGCAAAAGCCCATCCCCAGACGATGACCATCCAGCCCCCTGCCCCTTGAAAAATAACCATGGTCCGGTGGGATTCCGTAAGACCGACTACGGCAACCGCCACACAGCCCGCTCCAAATGCCAGCAATACAAAACATCCCACAAATTCTGCCAGCATTTCTGACCAGACAGACTGGGCGCGCCACCCTGCTTTGACACCGAATTTTACAGAAGTATCTTCAGCCATTTTTAATCTCCTTCTCGGCTTTCAGTCCACCCAGGCAAAAGAACGGGAAACGGCCTTTTTCCAGGACTGATAATAACGGTCGCGATCAGCGTCGGGCATCTTCGGCTCCCAGGTCTTATCAATACCCCAGTTGGCGCGGAGATCTTCAATATTACTCCAGTAACCAACGGCCAACCCGGCGGCGTAGGCAGAGCCCAAGGCCGTGGTTTCGATCATTTTCGGGCGCAGGACCGGTACTTTCAGCATGTCGGACTGAAACTGCATGAGTAACTCATTCACTACCATGCCGCCATCCGTGCGCAGGCTGCTGAGAGGAATGCCGCTGTCAATTTCCATGGCTTCAACCACGTCGCGCACCTGATAGGCCGTCGATTCCAGCGCTGCACGGGCAATATGGGCTTTATTGGCAAAGCGGGTCAGGCCGGCAATGACTCCTCGCGCATCATCTTTCCAGTAGGGGGCATACAGGCCCGAAAAAGCCGGAACCACATAAACATCGCCATTATCCGGTACGCTCCGCGCCAGTGGCTCAATCTGTCCGGCGACATCAAAAAAGTGAAGATTATCCCGTAACCACTGCACCAATGCTCCGGTAATGGCGATGGCGCCTTCCAGTGCGTAGTGGGGTTTTTCATCACCAAACTGGTAAGCCAGTGTGGTCAGAAGCCCGGCATTGGACTTTACGGGTTCGGTGCCGGTGTTCATGAGCAGAAAAGAGCCGGTTCCGTAGGTATTTTTAGCTTCTCCCGGAGCGAAGCAGGTTTGTCCTACCAGAGCAGCCTGTTGATCGCCGAGCATTCCGGCAAGGGGCGTACCGCGCAGTGGTGCGGTCTTGATTTCTCCATAAGGCGCGGAAGATGGCACGATTTTGGGAAGGCAGGCTTCGGGAATATGGAATTGATCCAGCATGTCCTTGTCCCAGGCACATGTTTGCAAATCCATCAGCATGGTACGGCTGGCGTTACTTACATCCGTAACATGCACGCCGCCGTCAGGGCCACCCGTGAGATTCCAGGCCATCCAGGTGTTGATGTTGCCGAAAAGCGCGTCGCCCTTTTCGGCCTGGCGTCGGGCTCCTTCCACATTTTCCAAAATCCACAGCAGTTTCAGGCCGGAAAAATAGGTGGCCAGTGGCAGTCCGGTCTTGCTGCGAAATCTTCCCTGTCCACCATCCCGGGCAAAGCGTTGTACCAGTTGGTCAGTGCGGGTATCCATCCACACCAGAGCGTTACAAAGGGGTTTGCCGGTATGACGATCCCAGAGTACGGTGGTTTCCCGCTGATTGGTGATGCCTACCGCCGCCAGATCGCTGGCGCTGAGGTTTGCCCTGGCGAGGGCGGCCCCGATGACCTCGTTGCTGTTCGTCAGAATCTCCAGCGGATTATGCTCTACCCAGCCGGGTTTGGGATAAATTTGTTCATGTTCTTTTTGCGCTATGGAAACAATGTTGGCTTGTTTATCAAAAACAATAAAACGGGTACTGGTTGTCCCCTGATCAATGGCCCCTACATATTTTGACATTTTGATATCCTCCTCAAAAAAGATTGTCACAGTATGGTCTTAGGCTCCTCCTTGTCCGATTTTTGCGATGATTTCTGGTGATTGCAGGTATGCTTTGAGTTTCTCGTTGGTGTCAGCAGGCACATGCAGGGCCATTTTGGAGCGCCGCCACAAAATGTCCTCTGATTCCCGCGCCCACTCCTGGGTGACCAGATAATCTACTTCTGCCTGGGTCAGCTCTCCGCCAAAGTCTTCACCCAGATCCGTCATCTGACGGGCATCACCTAATATTTTCAAAGCTCTTGTGCCGTAGGCGCGTGCCAGACGGTAAGCCAGATGCGCCGACAAAAACGGGTACTGTTCAGAAAGCATACGGACGAATCCGGCAAAATCTCCGTTGCTGATATCGCCCCCGGGAAGAGGCGCTGTTGCTGTCCAACTGTGATCCTTGGGGTGCCCGAGAACGGGCTGAAGCAGGGACAGGGCGTGTTCGGCGAGGCGTCGATAAGTCGTAATTTTACCCCCGAAAACAGAAAGCAAAGGCGGAATATCATTGCCGCCTTCCATATCCAGCACATAGTCCCGGGTGACTGCGGAAGCATTGGCCGCATGGTCATCATAGAGAGGGCGTACCCCGGAATAACTGCGGACGACGTCGTCTGGATGGAGCGGGGTTCGGAAATAACGGGAAACACTTTCACAGAGGTAAGTCGTTTCCTCCGGGGAGATGCTGACCTGGGCTGGATCGCCATCGTAGGGAATATCCGTGGTGCCAATCAAGGTGTATTCATACTCATAGGGAATGGCAAATACGATTCTCTTGTCGGGATTTTGCAGGATAAAGGCGTAATCACCCTGGTAAATGCGAGGCACAATGATGTGACTTCCCTTGACCTTGCGGACGGTTTTATGGGTCTGAATGCCGAGCTCCTTGACCAGCACATCACCGACCCAAGGTCCGGCAGCATTGACCAAAGCCTTGGCGAAAACAGTGGTTTCCTTTCCGGTTACTTGATCTTTCAGTTGCGCTTTCCACAGCTGCTTTTCCGGATGCGCAGCAAGCAGCCGCGTATGAGTCAGGATTTTTGCACCCCGTTCAGATGCATCCAAAGCATTGAGGGCAACCAGTCGGCTATCTTCCACCCAGCAATCTGCATAGGTGAACCCCTTGGCGAATTCGGACTTCAGAATTGCCGCTGCTGGATGTGGTCCGAAATGCACGGCTTTTGAACCGGGCAAACGAGAGCGTGGGGCGAGATGGTCGTAGAGCATAAGCCCCGCACGAATCCGCCAGGAAGAACGACCATCTGGGCTTTGGGGCAGAACAAACTCCAAAGGCCAGATAATATGGGGGGCAATGCCGAGAAGCCGTTCGCGTTCCATGAGGGCCTCACGGACGAGGCGAAATTCGTAGTATTCCAGATAACGCAAGCCACCATGTATCAGTTTGGTGCTGGCAGAGGATGTATGTGCGGCAAGATCATCTTGCTCAACTAGGAGCACGGAGAGTTTTCTACCGCTGGCATCGCGGGCAATTCCAACGCCATTGATTCCACCGCCTATAATCAGTAAGTCATAGGAATTAGACATCAAGCTCCTCCTGATAGTGATTATAACGCATAGAGTTTGAGAATTTGGGAAAATCGAAATAAGCAGATACAACCAATTTCTTTATAGATAGTTCATATGATGGGATAAATCAAGACAAGTGCAGGACATAATGATGCCAAAAGTATTTTATGCTGAATGGCTTTATCGGGTATATAGAAGCATACCATAAATGACACAAATATGAACAGAATATTACTTTAAGAAATAGGGGGTTATTAATTGAAAAGGCTGAGTTTGCTTTTTGTTGATGCTGATCAGGAGCAGTTCGTAAAAATTGCTAAACCTGTTTATTTTCATGATCTTAATCTGGATAAGGTTATCAGTCATATTGTTGACGGCAGGGAAGAATATAAATTAAATCAATATTTTTATAATTTAAATAAAAATCTGGAACAAATCCAGTATCGTCAGGAAATTATGAAAGACTTCGAGGAGGAAAAGGTTTATAAAACTATATTATCATATTCTAAATATTTGGCAGATATTCGCAACACGTTAGATCGCATAGAGAATTTGTATTACCCACTGCAACAGCAACGTTGTTATCTGGAACTGGCGTTGCGGTATCAGAAAAATCTTGAAGACTTTCTGGAAGGCTTGAAATCAGTACAAGTAAAATCAGTAGGATTGAAAGAGCTAATAAATCAATTCATAGAAATTTTATGTACAAGTACATTTGTTGAGTTTAAAAATAAAACTGCGAATCTTTGCGAAAGTCTAAAAAAAATTAGATATTGTGTCGTCATTGTAGAAAATAAAGTATCTGTCCGCCGCTGTGAAGAAGATGACTATGCTGGAGAGGTAGCCAAAAATTTATATTTATCGGATATTCCGCTTGATGATGATAATATAGTAGGCAATCAGACAGTTGATTTAAACCATGTTGAAGCACAGATATTGGAAGGGGTGGCTCAATTGTATCCAGAACCTTTTGCTCGACTGGATAGTTATTGTAAGCAGTATATGCGGCCACTTGTGGCGAGTGAGGTTGAATATCCATCTGACTCGCTGAGAACCTCCCGGTATCCTTTTATGGATCATAATATCCTGATCTGGGAGCGAGAATTACAATTCTATGGCTCTTCGTCAGATTGAGTGGGTAGGGGGTAGAATGCTGTGGAGCGGTCGTGCCCTGAATAGGAGTTAGCTGATGGTCCCTGAAGAGCTGTTTTCTCTCGCGTTAGGATTGGTTCCGCCGTGGTTGGTGGATCATGTGACTTTCACGGTGGAGGAGAAACGCCTGGATC